>DASWDH010000148.1:0-9201 GCA_036395495.1 Polyangiaceae bacterium | reverse complement strand
GGTGGAGGTGGAGGTGGAGGTGGAGGTGGAGGGTACTCCGGTGGCGGCGGATCGTCGGGAGGGGGCGGCTCCTCTGGTAACTATTGACGCGCCACACGCTCTCGGCACCACCTGACCTTCTCTCTCTCGATCCGCATGGGCCATTGGTTCAGACGTCAGTGGTTTCTCGCGGGGCTGGTTCTCGTCCTGGCCATCGCCATCCTCGCGCCCGACGTGGGTCGCGGCGATGGTCCATTGTCGCCGGGTCGATGGCGGGGATGGTTGGTCGCGTCGATCTTCCTCATCAGTGGACTCGAGCTACGAACGAGCCAGCTCGGAGAAGCCGTACGCGATTATCGACTGCACGTCTTCGTTCAAGGATTGAGCTTGCTGATCTGTCCCTTGTTCTTTTGGTGTGTCGCCCAGGGCCTCGCGCACACCGGACTGCCCTGGCCTCTCATCGAAGGAGTGGTGGTGCTCGGATGTCTCCCGACGACCGTGACGAGCGGCGTGGCATTTACGCGGGTGTCCGGAGGAGACGAGGCCGGAGCGCTGTTCAATGCAACGTTGGGTAATTTGATGGGCGTCGTCGTGTCGCCTATCTGGATCCTGCTTCTCACCGGACAGCAAGGCAACATTCCGCTCGAGGCCGTCGCTCCGCAGCTCGCCTGGCAAGTCGCCGCGCCGGTCGGGCTCGGGCAGGCCATTCAGCTGGTTCTCGCACGCTACGTTCCCTCGTTGCGCGTGCGACTCGGCAATGTGGCCGGCGTCCTCTTGCTCGTTCTGATTTACTTCGTGTTCTGCGACAGCCTCTCGCAAGGAGTTCGGGTCGGCGCGGCGCACGTGCTGGCCGCCATCTCGATCTTGGCGGCGCTTCACGGCGCGTTGCTTCTGATCGCGTTTCGGTCGAGCGGCCTTCCGATCTGGCACTTCTCGCGCGCCAAGCGCACCGCCGCGGTGATCTGCTCGACGCAGAAGACCGCAGCGCTCGGCGTGCCGATGATAGCGATCGTCTATGCGAATCGGCCCGAGCTCGGACTCGTGACCCTGCCGTTGCTCGTCTACCATCCTCTGCAGCTGCTGGTGGCCGGCGCAGCCGTCGATGCTTGGAGAAGGTACAACGGCACCGATCGCCCACTCTCGCCCACAACGTCGCAGCCCGCCGGAGATCCCCCGCGCTGAGGGGAGCCATTATTTCTGATATTGTGAGTGATGATGGGTTGGGAGCGTGACATGGGTCCCAACGGTCCCACCGTTACGGGCCGGTATATCCTCTACGACAAAATCGCGGTCGGAGGCATGGCAACGGTCCATCTCGGGCGGCTCCTGGGCCCGATCGGTTTCTCCCGCACGGTGGCCATCAAGCGCCTGCTTCCACAGTTCGTGGCCGATCTGGGCTTCGTCTCGATGTTCGTCGACGAGGCGCGGCTGGCGTCGCGCATCCGTCATCCCAACGTCGTGCCCACGCTCGATGTAGTGACACAAGAAGACGAGCTCTTTCTCGTGCTCGAATACGTGCACGGCGAAACACTCTCGCAGCTGATCAAGGCCACCAAGCTGGGCGGCGGACGAATCCCGCCCAGCGTCGCAGCCTCCATCGTGTGCGGAATGCTGCACGGGCTCCACGCTGCGCACAACGTCAAGAACGAGCGCGGGAAGCCGCTCGGGCTCGTGCACCGCGACGTTTCCCCGCAGAACGTCCTGGTGGGAGCCGACGGCGTAGCACGCCTGCTCGACTTCGGCGTCGCGAAAGCGGCGGGACGCATGCAAGTCACGACGAACGGAGAGGTCAAAGGCAAGCTCGCCTACATGGCGCCTGAACAGATCAAGGGGACGGTCACTCCGCAGTCGGACATCTACTCGGCGGCGGCGGTTCTGTGGGAGGCTCTGACCTGCCAACGGCTCTTTCAGGACATCACGTGGACGAACATTGCGCAGACCATCTTGACTCGCGCCATCACACCGCCGAGAGAGTTCGTACCCGACCTGCCCCCGGAGCTCGATGCGGTGGTCATGCGAGGTCTGCAAAAGCATGCGCAAGAGCGCTTCGCTTCCGCCCGTGAGATGGCTCTCGCGATCGAGCGCTGCTTGCCTATCGCTCCCGCGCACGAGGTTGGCGAGTGGGTGGAAGAAACGGCGAAGGCCACGCTGCTCGAACGCGCGCAGAAGATTGCCGAGCTCGAAGGGCATACCTCGCTATCGAAGCTGGCCGCATCGATGTCGCTGGTCGAGAAGACCGACCAGCGTGTGACATCGATCGTCGACGCGTCGGAGTTCGACACGCGGGTGGAAAACAGTCGACCCTTCGGATCGACGGAGCTGACGGTGACCGAAGAGGCGACGGAGGTCAGCCCCGGCACCGCGCTGACCCAGGTTTCGACGGTCAATACTATCGAGAAGCGAAGGAGCTTTCGCTTGGCCGGAGTCACCGTGGGGATCGCCTGCCTCGGTTTGTTGATCGGGGTTCTCCTCCGCCGGAGCGCTCTTCAAGCTCCGGCGGCGATGCCCCAGGTGATCGTCAACACGCCGGTGCAGCCACCGGCGAGATCCGTACTCCCGCCGCCTGGCCCTCCGCTACCTGGTCCGACCGCTCTCGAGCCAGCGTCCGACCTGTCGAGCGCGGCACCACCCACCAAGGGAACGTCGGCTCCGACGGCGTCCAAACGCGGTCGCTGCAACCCACCGTACACCGTCGACGAGAACAAGATCCGGCGCATCAAACCCTATTGCATTTAGTCTGCGCTCTCGCGCCGCAGCCGAGAGAGCAACTTGCTATAGGCTGGGCGGTCGAGCGGCAGATCCACCGGCCGTTCGGTGAAGCTCGACAGAAGGATGGCGTTGGCGAGTTCGAGGGACATGCGGGCGTCGCGCCCATCGCAGCGAGGCTTTCCTTTTCGGCGGATCGCCATTTGAAAATCCTCGTGAATGGCGTCATGCCGGGGTCTGGTCAGCTCGGGCACATCGATCCGCTCGGCGTTCCCGCGCGGCTGGTGAAGACCTTCCTGGGCAGTGGCGATGTGCTGGCGCAGCGGAGGATCGAAGCGCACGACCGATAGCTGGTCGGCAACCAACTGGATGAGCGCCCGATCACCCAACATCTCCAGCCGCTGATCCACGCCCGCTTCCGCGGTGCTGACGGTGACGTAGCCCATGGCGCCGCCTTCGTACTCGAGCAGCGCGTGGGCGGAATCCTCGCACTGGATTTCGTGGACACGCCTGCGCGCGACACCCCAAACCCTGACCGGCATCCCCGCCAAATGACAGAGCAGGTCCAGCGTGTGCGGCGCCTGGTTCATGAGCACCCCTCCTCCCTCACCCTTCCAGGTGCCGCGCCAAGGCGCAGAGCGATAATACGCAGCGGTGCGCAACCATGGCTCTACCGATAGAACGCGGAGCATCGAGCCCATCCCTCCGCCGGCGATGAACGCGCGCGCATACTCGATCGCCGGGCGGAAGCGCTCCTGAAAGTTGACGGCGAGAAGCCGCCCGGCGGAGTCGGCGGCGGCGATCATCTCGTCGGCGTCGGCCGTGTCGACGGCGATCGGTTTCTCGACCAGCACGTGAGCACCTGCGCGAAAGCAATCCACCGCAATGCGCGCGTGCAGTGGATGTGGTGTGCAGATGACCGCGATGTCGGGCCGCACCTTTTCCAAGAGCTCTCGATGATCGGTGAAGAAAGGACACCCTGCGCCCTTCGCGCGCTCGGCCCCCTTTTCGGTATCGATGTCGCACATCGCGACCACGTCCGTGTGCGGCAGGTGGGCCAGCGCGTCGAGGTGCATGCCCACGATGCTGGCGGCCGATCCGACGATGGCGTACGTCAGCGTCGACCCTGCCGATCCCGTGTTCATGCCCGTTCGACGACGATCATGGCTGGTCCGGGGCGATCAAACCAATGTCGAAGGGAGCCGGCTTCTCCGACAGGAACTCGGCGAGGTCCCTCGCCGCGAATCGCGCGCGTGCGTCGCCGGCGTCTTGGTAACAATGCATGCGCCACTCCAGCAGGTCTTGTCGCCATGGGACGTGAGGCTCGAAAGGACGAATCGTATCCACGCAGGGCACCGACAGCTTGGTGCGCATCGCGATCTTCAACATGCTTTCCAGGCGACGATCCTCGTGGAGGTAGACCGGCAGCGGCGCAGAAAGCGCTCGATACAAGCGTTCGGCCACGCTCGGATCGGCAGTAGCGACTTGATCGACGGTGTCGAAAGCATGCCGCACGACGACCGGCCACGGCCACGCATCATGGCGATGTCGTTCGAACACCGCCTCGAGAACCGACGTGGCTTCTTTGGTCTTGCCTTGACGGGAAAGGAGCCTCGCCAGCGCCGCGTCCGCTTCCGCCGGCTGATACGCGCGCAGCTTTTCGATGTACCCTCGTGCACGGTCGTCCCCGTTGTTGGCCAGCGCTTCGGCGACCGTTGCGAGCTCGGTCGGGTTGCGGGGCGGGCCGCGCTGCGAAAACCAGAATGCAACCGCCTTTCCGGAGTCACCGGAGATGAACTGCGATTGCGCGTTGAGGCGAGCTTTGGCCTCGCCTTCGATCTCTTCACCGAGCTCCTCGAACTCCTCTTCCGAGGCAAGAAAGCTCCCCCACTGCTCTTCCACGCGGGGCCAGTCGATGTCACCCGTCAAACCGTCGGGCCGGTGCTCGTCTCTCGTGCTCGCCACTTTGCGAATGTCCTTGCTGCCGAGGGCGACGTTGTCGGCCGCCATCCGCGCGAACCCGAACTCCACCAGCGTGCGATCGTCGGTATTGAGGCGCCCTTTCTCCACGTCGGCCAGCATGCGGGCCATCGACGAGCGTGCCACGTAATGAGAGAGGAATCCCTCGAGATCGATGGCCCGCCAGGCGACGGCGAGGGCCGTCCGGTACGGCTCCTCCGCGATGCGCCGGGCGAGAGCGCCCGCGTCGTACACGATCGGCTTTCGCGACGCGACGAGGAGCAGATCGTTGGCCGCGAGCTCCCACGTCTCGACGACGGGAAACACCGAAGCCAGGGTCGCGTAGATGGTGCGCACCGCTTGCCCATCGACGTTGTAGGCCTGAACCCACTGCAAAAAAAGGCCATCCTCGCCGAGGCGCGATGCGATCGCATCGTAATACTCGCGGGTAAACAAGCTCGCGATCCCAGCCCGGTAAGGATTGGACGGCTCCGAAAAGATGATGTCGTACCGTCGCTTCGTGGTGAGGAGTACCTCACGCGCATCGCCAATCGTGATGTGGACCTTGGGGTTGTCCATGACGTTGCGGTTGACGCTCAAGCATGCGCGCGCGACCTGCCGAATGACCGGCTCGAACTCGACGACGTCGACGCGCTCGATCGCGGGAACCGAGCCGAGCCATCCGGCCGTGCTGCCGGTTCCCAGACCGATGACCATTGCGCTCTTGGGATTGGGGTGGAGGATGCCGCCCACGAGGCCGCCCATCACCTGCGTTGCTGCATCTCCCCGGGCGCTGCCGTCGATCTTGCCATTGACGATGAAAGCCCAACCTTGCGAGTTGCTGAGAGCGACGCTGCTTTCGACGCCGTCTGCCTCCCACCGAATCCCGCGCCGCTCATCGTTCATCCAGCCGCGTAGCGCGGTCGCCGAGCTCATCGACTCCGCTTCGACGCGTCCGACCCCGATCGGGCTGTGCCGCCAGACCGCGGTCGGTCCGGTCGCGCGGAGCATGGCGAGGGCTGCGACGCAGGCCGCACTGGCCACGACCAGCGGCCGCCAGCGGCGATCGTCGCGCCAAACGAGCAGGATCGCGCCGAAACCGAGGACGGTGAGGACACCGACGACGGCACGCCAACAACCCGGCGCCGTCAGCAACGGCAGGAGACCGAAGCCACCCGAGAGCGAGCCGACGATCGCTCCCAAGGTATTGAAGGCGTACGCCACGCCGATCTGTCGGCCCACCTGCTCGCGACCCTGGCCGAGCAAGGCGATGAGCAGAGGGAATTGAACGCCGGCCACGAAGGCGGCGGGCAGCACGACGATGAGCGTAATGCACGTCCATCCGAGAAGGAGCCCAGAAAAGCCGAATACACCGAACGAGCGAAAAAGGAGGGTGAGAACGGCAATCCGATCACCGAGCGCATAGGGGATTGCCATGAAGAGCGCCTCGAGCAAACAGGTCACCGCAAAACCGGTGAGCGTTGCGCGGCGACGCTTACCGAAGAGCGCGTAATAGCCTCCGCCCAGCCCGATTCCGAATAGTGCGACGGCGAGGATGAGACCGAAGGTGAAGACGGTGCCCCCCAGAATGGGCCCGAGCATTCGGTACCAGACCATCTCCATGAGAAAAAAAGCGAACCCGACGACCCCTGCAGCCGTCAGGCTGAACCACGCGGGCGCGGCGGCACGTGGCTCCTGCGCGGTCGCGCTGAATGGCGCGTGCGGCACACTATCCGGCGCGACCACCGACGCCGCACGCGCACCGATGTATTGGGCGACGGCTGCGACCGCGAGGTTGACGGCGGTCGCGATCCAGAGCGTGACGCGGGTGCCGAAAGCTTCCAGCATGAAGAACGTCGACAGTGCGCAGCCGGCGACGGCTCCGAGGGTATTGACGCCATAGAGAAGCCCGGTGCTGTGCCGCGCCACATCGTCGTCGGCTTCGGCACCGCGCGCCGCTGCCGGCAGCGTTCCCCCCATCAGAAAGGTCGGCGCCGCCAGCACGATCGCGGTGAGCGCCAGCCGAACGGCGGTACCTGCGACGATGCCGAGATTCGGTGTACCTCCGAGAGCGATGTAGATGCGGCGCACGATCCAAAGTAATGCCGGCGTGATGGCAGCAAAAAGAGCGATCAGCATCTCGAGGCGGCCGTAGAAAAGGACCGGCTTGGGATGACGATCGGCTCGATGCCCGAGCACGAGCCCGCCGGCGCCGAGCCCACCGATGAAGATCGCCAGAACGGCGGCTGTGGCGGCCGTCGAAGCTCCGAATACCATCCGGAACTCTCGAAACCACGCGATCTGGTAGACGAGCGCGCACATTCCGGACCCGAACAGAAGTGGAGCGAGCCTGCGTGCGGAGGAACTCATTCGGCCGGCGCATACTACAGGCGACGCAGTAGAAAGAAATCGCGAAGCGTCCATGGCTGCAAATGCCAACCGCCACTGACCCCGGACCTCGGCCCGGCTGCGCACTATAATCGTTCGAGTGGACGGTGACCTGAGCGAAGCGGTTCGAAGAGGTTTGGCGTACGCGCTGGACGGGCGCCTCGCGCCTCATTACGAGCGCCACCTCGTGCACGACTGTCGGTACAGCACACCCCAAGTGTTGGCCGATGCGCTGGCCGGCCTCGCCCCGCCTGGGGGACGATTCCTCGATCTCGGAGCCGGGTCGGGACTCGTCGGCGAAGCGGCCGTCGATCGCGGCCTTGCTCTGCAATTCGTGGCCATCGATCTCAGCGAGGCGATGTTGACCCTCATCGATTGCACGGCGTACATCGACCGCCGCCAAGCGGATTGCACGCTCGCCTTGCCCTACCCCGACGCATGGTTCGACGGCGCGGTCGCGGCCGGGCTGCTCGAGCACGTTCCGGATCCCGCTCGCGTGTTCGCCAGCGTCGCCCGCGCCATCCGGCCGGGCGCGCCTTTCTTGTTCACCTATCCACCGAACCGGTTCGGACGAACGGAGCTCATCGATACCGAGCAAGGACTGCTCTCCCACGATGTCGACGCCACGAGCGAGAGTCTCGAAACGTGCGGTCTGTGCATCGCCGGTGAGCGGGAATATCCAGCCTATCTCAATGGGGCCAAAGGTTGGCTCACCCATCGCCTCGTCGTCTGCCACCGCTCGGCGGCGAGCGATGCTAAATAGGGAGACCATGCAGCCTTACAAAGAGGGCGAGACCGCCACGGTGCCCTACGGTTCTTGGAAGTCTCCGATTTCTTCCGAGCTCATCGTGAGAAGCTCGGTCAGCCTCGGACAGCTCGCTCTCGACGTCGCGAACGTTTTTTTCACGGAGGTGCGCCCGGCTGAACAAGGGCGCACCGTGCTCGTTCGCCGCGCGAGGGACGGCTCGCGCGCGGATGTCACGCCAGCCGGCTTCAACGTTCGCACCCGTGTGCACGAATATGGGGGCGGCGATTACCTGGTCAGCGAAGGCAACGTCTTTTTTTCCAACTTCAGTGATCAGCGCGTGTACCGGCAAGACCGGGGCAACGTGCCGCGGCCCATCACGCCCGAAGACAAGCTGCGTTTCGCCGACTATCAGTTCGACGTCGCCAGGCGCCGGCTGGTCTGCGTGCGCGAAGACAAGCGGCTCGTGGAGAGTCGAGAAGACGTCAACACGATCGTCGCCATCGCCATCGACGGCGACCCGACCGGCGGTCGCGAGCTCGTGCAGGGACGGGACTTTTACGCGTCGCCTCGCATGAGCGCCGATGGATCGAAGCTGTGCTGGTTGTGCTGGGACCACCCTTCCATGCCGTGGGACGCGGCCGAGCTGTGGGTCGGCTCGATCGACGGCGAGGGGCGGGTGACCGATGCCGAGCACGTAGCCGGTGGGAAGGGCGAATCGATTTTTCAACCAGAATGGGCGCCGGACGGCACGCTCTACTTCGTGTCGGATCGGAGCGACTTTTGGAACCTGCATCGGCTTCGCGATGGCGTCGTGGAACCGGTCCACCGGCGCTCCGCCGAGTTCGGGGTTCCGCAATGGGCCTTCGGCATGTCGACCTATGCGTTCGTGGCCAAGGATCAGATCATCTGCATCTTCACCGAAAACGGGATGTGGCATCTGGCGAAGCTCGACACGACGAGCGGCGCGATCGCGCCCATCGTTTGTCCGTACACTTGGTTTTCCGGCGTCCGGGCCGCGGGCGGACGCGCCGTCTTCTTGGCGGGTTCGCCCGTCGAACCTTCGGCGGTGGTCGAGCTCGATATTGCGTCGGGCGATTTCGAAGTCGTGCGCCGGTCCACGGATCTGCGCCTCGACGAGGGGTACCTGTCCGTTCCGCAGGCGGTCGAGTTCGCGACGGAAGGGGGCCTGACCGCTCATGGTTTTTTCTACCGGCCGCAGAACCGAGATTTCTGCGCTCCACGAGGCGAGCTTCCCCCACTCATCGTGAAGAGCCATGGCGGTCCGACCGGAGCTACGAGCAGCCTGTTTTCGCTGGCGATCCAGTACTGGACCAGCCGTGGCTTCGCCGTTCTCGACGTCAACTACGGAGGAAGCACGGGATATGGACGCGCGTACCGCGAACGGCTGAAGGGCAAGTGGG
>DASWDH010000147.1:0-17334 GCA_036395495.1 Polyangiaceae bacterium | reverse complement strand
CGTCTTTCTATTGGGTTTCGTGTTGGATCACGGCTTGCAACCACACGCGCCAATGGTGCTCACCATCGTCGCCGCCGCGCTCCTCATCCTCGCGCTCGCTCAGCTGCTCCTTGCGTGGCGTGTCCGAGCCAACGTACCAGCACTTTCCAGCCTTCCAGCGCCGGCACGATCCGCGAATTGGCCTCGCCTCTCGGTCATCGTCCCCGCGTGCGACGAATCGTTCGGTATCGAGGGCGCGCTCGCGTCGAAGCTGTCGTGCGGCTATCCGAATCTCGAGGTGGTCGTGGTCGACGATCGATCGACCGACGACACCGGCGCGCTCGCGAGGGGAGTGTCGCGACAGGATCCGCGTGTGTGCGTGACACGCATCGACGAGCTGCCGCCCGGGTGGCTCGGCAAGCTCCACGCGATGTCAGCCGGCGCCGCTCGTGCGACCGGAGAGTGGATCTTGCTCAGCGACGCGGACGTGCACATCGAGCCCGGAGCGCTCGAGCGGGTGATCGCTCATGCCGAGGCCGAGGGAATCGACTTCGTTGCACTGATGCCGCAGGCGGACCCTGTCGATGCGATCCTCGACGCATGCCTCGCGGCGGTGGCGCGCTTCGTTTCGCTCGGTTTCCGGCTGTGGGCGGCGAACGACGATCGCTCGTCCGCCGCCATGGGCGTCGGCGCGTTCAACTTGGTGCGCAAGCGCGCGCTCGACGCGAGCCCGGGGCTCGCACACCTTCGAATGGAGGTGGCCGACGACGTCGCCCTCGGCGCGATGCTCAAGGCTTCGGGCGCACGCTGCCGCGTCTTCGCGGCTCGCCGCTACGTCCATCTTGTCTGCGCGGAGCGTTTGGACGTGCTAGCGAGAAACCTCGAGAAGGGTGGCCATGTGTTCGGCTTCTCGCTGAGCCTGGCGATCCTCGTCCCCTTCGCGTTTCTCGCGATCGAGCTCGGTGTGCCGGCCCTGGCGATTGCTCAAGGCGGTGTCGCCGCGGCGCTCGCCGCCGGGCAGCTTGCGGCGCTGACCATCGTGAACGTGGTCGTCGCGCGCCACTTCGCTGCACCGCTGCGTGGAGCGATCCTGTGGCCCATCGGCATGATCGTGATGATGGCGTTAGCGGCGAGGGCGGGAATGCTCGGATGGTGGCGAGGGGGCATCGTGTGGCGCGGGACTCGCTACAGCCGATCGGAGATCGAGGCGGGACGGCGATTCATCGGGGGGTGTGTCGAACCGACCCGCGAAACCGCCGGCCGCTGACGCTCGTAGTACCTTCGACGTCGGAGGTGCTCGTGGCGATTTCCATCCCCCGCCTGCCAATGGCCAGGGCGATTGTCGTTTCTAGGCGCGCTCTTGCTCGCATTGCTGTCGATGGCATGGGTGTCCGCCTGCGCCACCCGGTCGAGCAAGCCCATCAGGCGCCCATTTTTCACGATCGCTTTGAGCGGAGCCACGACAGAACTCATTGTAGTTCCTCTGGGTCCCGATAGCCACCTGCCTGGTTCGTTGGACGCGCTCGCCAGCTCGAACCTTTCTTCCGTCTTCCGGCGACCCGAACTGCAACGCCGTCGGAGCGGGTTCGGCAGGGCGGCTCAACCTCTGAAGTAGATGTGGCACTTAGGGTCCCCATCGGGGATGGGTGAACCCCCTCGCCTTGAGGCGACGCCTTGAGGAGGCTTGCGGTCCTCCACGGTTTGGTACAGGACCGTCGTTCGCGGTTCCCGACGATGATACCCGTCGCTCCGACCAACGCCGCCCGTCGCCCGCGCGCACGAAAGATGCGCCATGACCGTGGCCCATCGCGAGCCGCATGCCGCGCTTCACTTTCCGCAACATCGTGTGCTTGCCATCCGCCGGCGATGGCGGTCGCGCCGGAATCGTGGCGGGGCGCCGCTTCCTCGGGCAGAGTCTCGAGGCGGATCTGCCCGAAAAAGCCGCCACGGAAAATCGACTCGACCACCGGTGCTGTCCGACAACAACCTGATTGCCGGTGTTGCAGCCACGCTAGCGTCACCGCGAATCGGTTCTCCCGGGGGGGTCTGCTTGGCTCGCGGGCTCGGCTGTACCGCGGTGGACCTCAACATCCAGCTCGAAGTTGGCCGTGAGCTCAAAGCGATCGTCCGTATCTTCGACTTCAGGATCGGGTCCGGCAGCACTCAGGCTCGCTGGCGTCAGTCCCTTGGCGATCGAGCACTTCTCCAGCACGATTCGTAGGGTACGCCAATGTCCAACGCCGCGAAAACAATCCAACTTCCGGAGGACCTCCAGGCCTTCGCGGAGGACCGCGTCCGCTCGGGACACGGTGCGAGCGTCGAGGACGTCGTCCGTGAGGCGCTGGAAGAGAAGAAGCGCGCTGTCCTGCGCGAGGCTCTCCAAGAAGGCATCGCAGAGCTGGATGCGGGGCAGGGCGTCGAGACGTCACCCGAAGAGTTGATGGCCGAGGTCGACGCCGAGCTCGGCCTTGGACGCTAGCCGTTCGGGCTGATGGCTCGCATCGTCCGATCGCCGCGCGCTCGGTTCACCAAGGAGCGGTGGGGAATCAACCAAGCTCGCGAGTACAGTGCCTTCGCCGTTATCGGGCAACCGGGGCCTTCAACCTATCGTTCTTCCTGAACGCGATTCCTGCTGCTGAAACTCGGACAGGAAAGTCGGGTTGCGCGGGGGCGATACGCGGGTTTGAGCGCGCCATTTTCGAGGACTTTGTCGTTCCACTATCGCATGACGGCCGTCTCGCGTTGAACGCGGCTCGCTCTGACTTTGTTTGGTACAATCCGCGCGCGTGAGCCTTGGAGGACCATGAAGCCGCCCCGTTCGGATGGCGATGACGATCTCGACGAAAGCGTGAGAGCCGTCACCCCCGCTCCGTCGGCGGATCCAGGTCAGAGCTCCGGGGCCAGGAACCGACGCCTCGGCACCGTTCTTCGGGGCAAGTACCGTCTCGAAAACGTCATCGGTATCGGAGGCATGTCGGTCGTGTACCGGGCCATCCACCGCAATCAGGCCGAATACGCGATCAAGATGCTGTTGCCCGAGCACGCCGCCAACGGAGACCTTCGCAGCCGGTTTCTACGCGAGGGGTACGCGGCCAATTCGGTGAAACACCCCGGCGCGGTTCGTGTGGTCGACGACGACGTGGCCGAGGACGGATCGGCGTTTCTCGTCCTCGAGCTTCTCCACGGGGTTTCCTGCGAGAAGCTGTGCCAGGCGCACGGCGGTCGGCTACCGATCGAGGCGGCGTGTGCGATCGGTCTACAAGCTCTGGACGTTCTCCGCTCGGCGCACCTCAACGGGATCATCCACCGCGACATCAAGCCTTCCAACCTGTTTTTGCTTCGGAGCGGCGAGATCAAGGTGCTAGACTTCGGGATCGCCCGCGTGCGTGAGACCCTGGTCACCGGCAGTCACACGACCGGCAGCGGCGACGTGCTTCTCGGAACGCCGGCCTTCATGGCTCCCGAGCAGGCCATGGGAAGGCCGAGCGACGTCGATACCCGCGCCGACATTTGGGCTGTCGGAGCCACGCTCTTTGCCCTGATGAGCGGCGTCACCGTCCACGAAGGGGACTCGGGTCGAGAGTTGCTCGTGAAGTTGGTCACGCGCCCCACGCGCTCGCTGCTCGAAGTCATGCCAGAGCTTCCGACGGCGCTGGCCGAAGTCATCGATCGAGCGCTCGAGGTGGATCGGGAGAACAGGTGGCCATCGGCTGCCGCCATGCGCGACGAACTCGAGGTCGCCTCGCGGGACCTATGGAAAGAACGGTCTCCACGGGTCGTGCTGGCGGCCCTCGTCGCGACGATCCCCGACCCCGACCCGACCTCGGAAACGACCCAGAATCCCGAATCGCAGAAGCGCTCGCCGGTGATCGCAGCGCCGACCCTGCGCGCGCAGGAGCATCCCTCGCCGCGCGCATCCCTGCCCAAACCGACCGGGGAGACCGCGCAAGCCCTGTCGCACGAGCAGGAGAAAAGCGCCCCCCGGCCTGCACGCCGGCTCTCGCTGCTGGTCATTCTCGCGGTGCTGGGTCTGGGCGCTGGGATAGCTGTCATCGCTGCAGTGACCGCGCGTGGTCGCGATGGTTCGGCACAACCCTCCTCGTCGACCGCCGGAGGGGCCGCCGTTCCCTCGATAGAAGTTTCGTCCCCGCCCATCGCTTCCGAAGCGGTGTCGCCTCTCGACGCCGTCCCGCCTCCGGCGGAGACCGCGGTTGCGCCGCCCGACGGCGGACGATTGGGCCGCGCTCGAGGCGCTCCGAAGCAAAATCGCGATGTTCCGGTGGCGAGCGCAGTCCCATTGCCGACGGCGCATCCGCCTTCGTCGCCGGTGCCGGTATCCCCAACGGCATCGGAGCGCCCGGCGTCCCCGCCGAAGTGCAACCCACCATTTTACTTCGATTCCAAAATGAACCGCGTCTTCAAAAAAGAGTGTCTTTAGTTATCAGGAGCCACCGTGCGCTACTCCGTGCTGACCATCGCATCCGTTCTCGTTCTTCTCGGCGCGCCCGCGCCCCTCGCCCGGGCGGCCCCCGACGATGTCGGGATGGATCGGTGCGTCGGCGCCAATACCCGGGCTCAGTCCCAGAGGCGCGACGGAAAGTTCGGTGCCGCGCGCGCCGAGCTCGTGGTGTGCGGCGATGCGAGCTGCCCCGCCCTCGTGCGGGACGACTGCAACCAGCGTCTCGACGAACTGGATCGCGCGCAGCCGACGATTGTGCTCGGCGTTAGAGACAACGATGGCCACGACATCAGCGAGGTGACGGTCGAGGTCGACGGACGCCCATTCGCCCAGCGGCTGGACGGCATCGCCGTGGCCGTGGATCCCGGCGAGCACACGTTCACCTTCGAGGTCAAAGGCCATCCGCCGAAGTTTTCGCGGAGGTTCGTGCTGCGGGAAGGCGAAAAGGGGAGGCGCGAGTCGATCCTCATCGGCGGTACGTCGCCGCCGGTCGCCGCCAAGGGCTCGTCACCAGGATCTTCACGCGCCGAAGCGACGCCATTGGGCGCTCAGCGCGCAGCATCTCTCGTGGCGCTCGGGGTGGGTCTCGTGGGCATCGGAGCTGGCGTGGCGCTTGCGGTCAATGCCAAAGCCAAGGCGAACGACGCCGACGCGTATTGCCCGGGGATGGTGTGCGCCAACGATGCCGCGCTGGAGATGAATCATGACGCCCGGGTCTCTGGCAATCTGGCCACCGTCGCGTTCGCGGTAGGGGCGGCGGGCATCGCCGGTGCCGTCGTTTTGTGGCTCACCGCCAAGCCGTCGCTGAGCTCGCCGAGCGCCGAGGTGGCGCTGGTCGGCGGTACAATCCGCGTGCGAGGGAGCTGGTGATGCCGGGGCATCGGGTCTTCTCGCTCGCGGCGCTTGGGGCTTTGGCATCCTCTATCCTCGGATGCAACGCGGCTTTGGGCATCCAGGAGAAGAAGCGGGGCGATGCCCTGGTGGATGGCGGAGGTTTGGTGGATGGCGAAAGCCTCGTGGATGGCGGAAGTTTCGCTCTATCCATCGTCAAGCCGCCTCCCCGAGCGGACGGAACGCAACCGAGCGTGCGTCTGGTGCGAGACTCGGCTGTTTCGGTCGAGCTGGCAGTGAGCCGGAGCGACGGCTTCGAAGGCACCGTGACGGTGCTGGTGAGCGGCCTGGCCCGAGGCGTCACCGCCGATCCCGTCATCTTCCCTCCATCGCAGAGCGCGGGCACGCTCACGCTCCGCGCCGACGTCTCGGCCGAGCTCGGACCCATGTCGTTATCGATCCTCGGGGCGCACGACAGCCTGGTTCTGAGCCCGCTCGTATTGCCCGTCATCGTGCAAGATGCCCCGGGCACGCCCGATACGACGTTCGGGAACGGTGGAAAGGTCATGGTCCCAGTAGGGTCGGGCGGCGTGGGCCCGGGCGGAATTCGGCTTCAGCCCAACGGCGCGCTCGTCCTGTGTGGACACGCGAAAAAGGAAGGCGTGGAAAGCGCGATCGTCGTCGCGCGCATCACCGCGTCGGGCGCGCTCGACTCGACCTTTGCCGGGGGACCGGGTGCCGCTCTGGGAAATAGCGCGGGCTCGAAGGCGGATGCCTGCGCGGCGACGTTCCTGCGACCCAATGGGGGCATTGTTTTTACCGGTTTCGCGACTCCGGTGGCCGACCAGCCGCGCGCTCTCGTGACGGGCCGATTCCGACCCGACGGCTTTCCCGATCAGAACTTCGGCACGCCTCCTTCCGGCTTCCAGACGACACCTTTGGACGGAACGGGATCGGAAGGCTACTGCGTCATCGGGCCGACCACGAACGACACCTTCGTCGTCGGTGGCGTCGGGCGAGGGCACCCAGCGCTGCTGCGCTTCGGCAAAAATGGGCTGCTCGACCCGACCTTCGGCTCGGAGAGCGCGCAAGAGCTCTCGGTGCCCGGCGGGATCCGTTGGCTGACGCAGCAAGCGAGCGGAGATTTCGTCGCTGCCATCGAGTCGTCGACGTTTCTCGTGGCCCGCTTCACGCCGAACGGCGCGCTCGACAAGACCTTTGGAGACGATGGTACCAAGTCCATCGCGGCCGGCGGTCAGGCGTCGAGCGCGGCGGTGGTTCTCGCGCAGTCGGACGACTCCATCGTCGTGCTCGGAACGGAGACGCTCGCAGCTGGCGCAACCGATATCGCCTTGGCTCGGCTGACGAAATCGGGGCAGCTCGATCCCGCATTCGGCGTTGCTGGTCTCGGCACCGTCCATTTCGGTGGCGCTTCGATCGTATCCTCCGCGGTCGAGAGCGGCGGGGCGATCGTCGTCGCCGGTCAGACCTCCACCGACGCGGGCTCGGCGTTCACCGTCCTCAGGGTCTCCGGCGATGGGTCGTTGGACGCGACGTTCGGCACCGGGGGCCGCCAGGTCTTGGGCGTGGGCATGGCTCAGGCGATCACAGTCGACGACCTCGGGCGTATCATCGTCGCGGGTTTCTTGGGCGGCACATCCGAGGGAAGCGTCGTCGCCTATCGCCTTTGGCCATGAGCCAAAGGTGAATCCTCCGCCGGACACGAGAGGCACGAAAGCGTTGGTGGAGTGTCCGTCTGAGGCATGCAGTCGTTGAGCGGCTCGCTATCATGATGACGGGGTGCGTGCGTCACGGCTCGAACGGTTCGTCCAGCGGGGTTCGCGCTCCCGAGGTCGACCGTCGCTTCGATCAGGACGTGGCACCACAGTACAGATCCGCGATGAGCACTTTCTCGTCGACGTCGTGCCCGGGGCAGGGGCGCGCCCGGAACCACCTGCCGAACGCACCATTCTCAACAAGATCCTGGCGCTATCTTTCTGATTCTCCGCCGCTGTACGGAACCTAGCCGCAAAGCGAGAGCCGCAGCGCACATGAAGCCCAGAGCTCGCCTCAGTCGACCCGGTCTCCCTCTTCCAGGCGCAGCGCACGTACTTCAAGAACGCGAGCGCTGGTTGCGAACGGCCGAACACCCCGGCCTTCTCGCTGCTGGGACGACTTGATTCGCTCGATCGGTTGACCGGGCTACCGGCGCTAGCCAGCTGGTTCGGCTTGCGTGCCTCGGCGATCGGGCCCCACCTCGTTGAACTCACGCCTGACAACCACCTCGTCTGGCAGTGGGGCGATGAGATGCTGGCCCGCGCCATCAACCACATCCACGTCGTTCGATGAGCGAGGGCGCTATTCACACTTCCATTGGAGAGCTTCGCTCGAGCATCGCCGTGCGTGATCAGTTCATCGCTGCGGAAAAGAGCAAGCTCGGAACCAGGACGTGGTGCGTCCAGTTCAGACCGGTGCTGTCATCGCCAGAGCCGATGCCGAACGTGAGCTGGCCGAGGACTCCGAGCGACCAAGCATCCGAGACCCACCAATCGTAACCTCCGCCAAGCATCGCGGCCAAACCGCCGCCCGACTGTTCCGGAACAAAAACGATACCGTTCGTCGAGCCGCGTCCTTCCCCCAGCGAAAGGTGGCCATAGCCGATGCTCCCCTGAAAATGCAGACCTGACGCGGGAGCAATGTAATAGTCAACGTAGGGTCCGATGAGTAAAAGTGTGCTGGGTTGGAAATTGAGGTCCTGACCAAGGTGAATCGCGCCAAAGGTTGGGTCGCTGGCTGAAGGCGACGGCACGTGATGCAAGAGCAGACCGCCTCCCAGGACGAAACCAGGCTGGATCGACCCGCCAACGGCAATTTGTCCTGTGAGCGCGGTTCCGGCGAGCGTGCCCTTGGCGGTTCCCCCGATGGGGAGCGGATCGCTCTCGACCGAGTCGCTAAAATAGGAAAGTCCTGCCGACGCGCGCACATAGAGACCATCGTGGTAGCGCGGCTCTGCCTGTGCCACCGCCCCAAGCCCCACCGTTACTAGCAAGCTAGTCGCTCCAAGAGTGTTCCACCCGCCGATCGTTCGGTATCCGCGCATCCCGCAATTCTGCCTGAGAACCGAGCCTTGACCCAAGGCCCGAATTTCAGGCCCGATCTTTACGGCGCGCGCCATCTGAGCGACGCTGACCCGAAAGGGAGCCCGTCATGCGATTAGCTTGGATGTTGTGTGTCCTCGGCCTTGCCGGTTGTGGAGGTGACGACGATGGCGGCGGCGGCAACGCGGGTGGAAGCTGCGACGCGGGAGTCGACCCCAACGCGGCGTGCGGCATGCTCGTGGACAGCGCCTGTTCGTCGTTGGTTCGCTGCAAGGCGTACGTCTTTGCGACCAACCCTTCTGCCGGCCTCTACACGGCTGACTTCTGCCAGCAAGTGCGAGCCCTCGCCGTTCAGAGCTGCTCGACGACCCTATGCGCGGCGAGCCAGGCGGACGTCGACGGCTGCACCAGTGCACTCGGGAGCCAACCGTGCAGCGAGATCTGCGGCCAAGTTCCGATCGAGCCCCAAGTATGCGAAAGGCTCGGCCCCAGGCCGAACATGAACCGCATCGAATGCGCGCCGTAGCAGCCCCGGCGATCGAAAGATCGCAGGTTGTCTCTTATCGACAGCGTCGTCGTCACTCGCCCACGTGGGTGCGAAGCGCGAAAGGTTGGCCGTCGAAATCACTCGACCGACTGCTATCATCCCCCCCATGACACGGCCACCCTTCATCATCTCCAGCTCCGATATTCCCGAGCGGTGGCTCTCGGCGTTCTTCCAGGCGCGGACTTCAGCAGCATCGTGGGAGTGGTCGTGCGAGTAGTCGAGCTTTTCGCTGGAGCGAAGCCTCGGGTGTCGTATCGCTCGAAGCCCTTCCCGGCGACGAGGAAACCTTCGTGTACCCAGGCATCAGCTCCGGTGGATCCTTCGCGTGGGGTGATAGCTTGCGTCAAGAAGCCGATGCTTCCAAGCCTCGCTCCATCCCCGTACGCTGGGACGCAAGCGGAAAGGTCGCGTCGATTCTCGACTTGCTGCATTCGGCCGGTGTCGATCTGCAAGGATTCGACATCGAGGTTACGGTTCCCTCGCGCGCCGACAATCACGTCATCCTCGGTAGCGGGACGACAGCCAACTCCGAAGCGCGGGGATGGGTCGCGCGCCTGCCGTGATCGGCAATCTCGCCGAAAAATAGTCCCCCACTCGGGCCACGGTGAATTGCGGTTCTTCGAGCAGCGCGACGCTGCTAGGCTCGGTGGTCCATGGCGGTTCGACTCATTCGGCTCAGTGCCGCCCCCTTTGCCGTCCTGGTTTTCGGATGTCGTACGCCCACGCAGGTCACCGTGGAGCTCACGACCGATGTGCCGTGCGACGACCTTCCCAACACGACGGCGCAGGTCGGCAGATTGGGCCCCGATCTCGAAGGTCGAGCGCCGTCGCTGGCGACCACGTCGTGTACCGCTGGCGGGCGCATCGGCTCGTTCGTCGTCGTCCCGAGCGGTGAGCGCAACGACGAGTTCGGGGTCAAGGTGGTGCTGGCACACGGGGGCCCGTCGATCGCCGATTGTAACTTCGCGGAGCAGAACGTCACCAAGTTGCCCGGCTGCATCCGCGCGCGGCGGGCGCTCAGGTTCATTCCACACGACGAGCTCATGCTGCCCATCGAGCTGCGACGCGATTGCGATAGCGTGCTCTGCGACCCGACAGCGACCTGTGTGCACGGCATTTGCGTCCCCGCGACGGTTGATTCTCGGCTTTGCCGCGGAGCCGGTTGCCCCGACACCACGCTGCTACCGCCCGGATCGACGTTCGACGGGGGCATCGACGCTCCTCTCGATGGCCCCGCCGCCCCCGAAGGCGGCGTCGCAACGGACGCGTGCGCGAACAGCTCCTGTCCGCAAGCCGCGAGCTGCGCTCAACTCCTCGCCAACTGCGGAACGCCCCCCACGGACAGTTGCTGCAACTCGCCTCTCGTGATGGGCGGCACTTTCAAGCGACAGAACATAGTGCCAACGACCGTGAGCACCTTTCGGCTCGACAAGTACGAGGTCACCATCGGCCGCTTCCGCGCCTTCGTCGATGCCGTGGTTGCCGGCTACACCCCCGCGCCCCGTTCAGGCAAGCACGCCTATCTTCCCAGCGGTGGTCTCATCAACCAGTATGACATGAACATGGTCGAGCGCGGGTGGGACGCCGCGTGGAACGCGAACCTGCCCACGAGCAAGAACGCGTGGAACGACTTCAATCATCTTTCGTGCTCGGGGTCGGTGTGGACCGCCCAACCGGGAGCCAACGAACGCAAGCCGGTCACCTGCATCAACTGGTACCAGGCCTACGCGTTTTGCATTTGGGACGGCGGCTTCTTGCCGAGCTACATCGAATACAATTACGCGAGCATGGCCGGCGACCTAGAACGCCCGCATCCATGGGGCGCGGACCCCATCACCCCCGAGCGGGCGATCTATTGTTCGGCCGGAGAATGCAGTCTGACGTTGCCGAGCGACGTGGGCTCCAGGCCCCTGGGCGACGGCTATTTCGGTCAGTCCGATCTGGTCGGTGGCGCGTGGGAATGGGTCCTCGACGGCAACAACGGATACATCGTTTGCACGGACTGCATCTTCTTCGACAACCCTATCGTGCAGAAAACGATCGGGGGCGGAGGGTACGACAGCTCGCCCGAACAGCTCGAGGTGACCTACATCTTGAACGAGACGGTCGACGACACGGCCGGCGATCGCGGCGTTCGCTGCGCGCGGCCGCCGTGAGCGCGATGCATCGCCGCGATCAGAAATGCACGGGGGCGCTTACCGTGCCAGGCGGCAGGTCGCCCTGAGACGGTTTTCTCTCGATGAGAAACGCCGCCGTCACTGCCGCACCACCCGCGACGACCGCGCCGAGGCCGGTCCAAAACCACCATTGAGCGGTGATGCCCGGTTTCTGTTTGAGCATCAGGTCGACTTCTTTGTGCTGACCGCTGGAGACGACCGCCGACGTCTCGGTATCCGCGTACCCTTCGGCTCGGGCCACGATCTTGTGCGATCCAGGATCGACCACCACTTCGACCGGTGGATTGCCGACGACTTTTCCGTCGACGATCGCGACCGTCCCGGGAGTGGGCGCGCGCAGCACGAGGACCGACGACTTCGCTTTGGATAACAACGTCACGTCGAGATCGAGAACGCCGCCGCCAGGCAGCACCAGGTTCTTCGTATAGGGCAGGTACCCCTCGGCGGTGACCTCGAGGTTCGCTGCGCCCGACGTGAAACGCAAGCGACCGCTCAAAGGCGTGGTTCCGACGAGCTTGTCTCGCAGGAGAACTCGAGCGCCCGCGACGTTGCAGTTCAACACCAAGGTGGTTACGTGCGTGCGAACTTCGGCGAGCAGCTCGGTCAGCTTGGGCACGCGCGCCCTGAGCTCCGCGTTCGCCGTGGCAGCAAAGCCCTCGAGGGCTTCGAGTGCGCCGGGGAAATCTCCGAGCGCCTGGAGCGCACGCCCTCGGTTGTAAAGCAATGCGGGATCCTTGGTCATCGCGTACGCCGTCGTGTAGGCGTCGACGGCTTCGCCGTAGCGCATTGAATCGATCGCGGCATCGCCGCGCTGTTTCAGCTCGGCGGCGCGCGCGCGATCGGCGGGGCTCGGTTCGGCGCCCTGCGCTCGAGCGGGCGCGGTGGGTATTGCCAAGATCGAAGCGGCCAAGAGCGCCGACCCAAAAACTGTCCTGAACCTCATCACTGTCAGAGATGTAGCGGATTGGTCGACGGAACGGGAGGGGAAGCGGCGGGGGCGCCAGGCGCTGGTGGCTTAGGATGCGTCGCGGGAGCCTTCTTCGGCGGGATCCGGGGCACCGAAGCGGGAGCCGAAACGGCCGCGGCACTTGGGGTCGCTTCCGCACTTGATGGGATGGCCGAAGCGGCGGGCGGCGCTTGCACCGCTTCACCGGAGCCCACAGAAGTCACATGCGACGACGAGGAATTGGCATTGATAGCAGCATCCGGCGTGGTCCCCTTTCCCCATCGACTCTGCGCGAACCATCCAAACGCGACGACCGCCGCGAGCGCGACGAAGAAGAGCGTCCAGCGCTGGGGGCGCCCCGGAAGTGCAGTGATCTGGCTCCAGCCGGGGACCGTCGGAGCGGCGCCCATCCCCACGTTGACCTCGCTGTCTCCCGACGCGAGCGGTCGGCGGGATCCTCCGGCGAGCATTTGCGCGAGCTCGGCGGCCACGTATGCATCGAGCTTGGCCCACGGCGCGAGCGCGGCGGCTAGCGCGCGGACGTCGGCGAAGCGATCTTCCACTCGCTTCGAGAGCGCCTTCATCACGATCGCTTCGAGCTCCACCGGTACATCGGGACGGAGCGCACGCAAGTTCGGCACCGGATCGGCGACGATCGCAGCGGCGACCGCGGTCGGCGTCGCACCGGTAAATGGTAACGCATCGGTCAAGAGCTCGTAGAGGATGACGCCGAGGGACCATATGTCGGTGCGGGCGTCGACGTGCTTGGCCGATCGCACCTGTTCGGGTGACATGTAGTTCGGCGTGCCGAGCGCCCCCTGGGTCGTCGTGAGCGAGGCGTCGCTCTCGTCTTGCAGCTTGGAGATGCCGAAATCGAGGACCTTGACGACGGAGCGCCCCGATTCGGCGGCCAGGAGAAGATTCGCCGGCTTGAGGTCCCGATGAACGATGCCGAGATCATGCGCCTCGGCAATTGCGCAGCAAGTCTCGAGCACCCACCCGACCACCTCGTGAATGGCAAGCGATTCCCTCTCGGCCAGCACCTCGGCGAGATTGCGGCCCTCGAGGAATTCCATGACGATGTAGAGGACACCGTCGGCGGTCGCGTCGACGTCGATCACTTTGGCCGCGTGCGCGCCGCGAAGCTGTGCGGCGGCGCGCGCTTCACGCTCGAAACGGATCACGACATTGTACCGCGTGGTGAAGGCGGGTCGCAGGACCTTGATGGCCAACCGCTGGCGCAGGCGCAAGTGGCGAGCCTCGTACACGATCCCCATCCCGCCTTCGCCGAGCACCCGCACGAGCCGATATTTGCCGGCAATGACGTCGTCGGGTTGCCAAACGTGCGGCTCGCCTCCCATCGTGAGTCGGATGATAGCTTGGTGAGTGGACGCGTCCAGGCGGGGTTAACTTCGAAACCGACGAACATAGCGGCGGGTCGAACGAGCGCTCACCGGTATCAAAACTTATCTCGGACGTGACCTCCCGATTGACCAGACAAGAACACGCGACGCGATCAGAACGACACGCCGGTGAACACGGCAATGCCGGCGGTGGGGTTCACGTTGCTCCCTTCGTCGAAGCGCGCGAAGAGAAGCGAGCCGGTCACCGCCGGTTCGACAAAAATCGATCGGTAAATGGGGACACGCAACGCGACGAGGGCCGTCGGCCCCAATGCGAAGCCGGAATGGGATTGTTGGGTGGTATAGCCCGCGCGAGCCACGAAGTCGGCGTCACGGCGCACCAGGGTTTGCTGCGCGTATTGACCCAGGACGCCAAAACCGAATCGCAGCATCGCGGTCCCGAGCAGAAGGCGGTATTCGAGCCGCGCACTCGCGCCGACGGCGACGACCCGCACGTTCTCTGCGCTCGTCCTCTGGTCTCCGATCGCGGCATCGAGGGCGGCGGTGAGCGCCCAGGAGCCATATCGATATCCGTAGTAGATGCCGATTTGTTGCCAGAGGGGCATCAGCCGCGACTCGCCGATCGCATAGCCGACGGCGAGCTCGTGCGGCGCGAGGACGACGTCGCCCCCTTTTTGCGTGAGCGCGTCCTCCGGGTACGGGTGGAAGTCGCCCGCCGCGAGCGACCGCTGCTCGCCGCGCGACAGACTCACCTCGGCCGCCCCGCTCGGGCCCGCTCCGTGCCGCTGCACGAGGTACCGACCGCTCGGCACGGCGAGCGAGATCCCCCTCGCCGGATCGCTCCAGCTTTCGGCCACCACCGTGTGCGAGCCGAGGCCGTAGACGAGGTAATGTCGATCGGGCTCCGCGGGCAGCTTCAGCGCCGTCGACTCGGAGCTCGTCTGCGTGAGAATGACCGGCGCCGCCTGGCGCAGATCGAAGTCGGCGCTCGGACGCTGAACGATGCCGACGCCTCGGGCGGAACGAAAGAGCGTCTGGTGGTAGGCGAACGCGTACGATTCGCTCAGCGTGACGCGGTGGTCGCCGTCGGAGTCGCCCGCGCCGCGGAGGGCGCTCAGCCAATAGTGGCTGAAGACGGCGCCTCCGAGCACGTCCGATTCTTGCGCCGCCTCGCCGTCGGCCGACGCGTGCAGCCAAACGAGTCCGCTGGCGATGCCGCCGCTGCCGAGCGTGATCGCGAAGGCGGGTTCGGCCGAAATTCCTTTGGAGCGCGATGTCCGGCACGCGTCGGTGATGACGACGCGAAGGGCAGCGCCGACCGATGCGATGCGAGCCGACAGATCGGAGATGGGCATCGCGTCGCCGGCCAGGTGAAGCCTTTCCCGATCGCCGTGGCCGCTATAATAGAAGATGAATACGACGTCCTCCGGTCGGCGCGTCTTGGCGATCGCCTGGGCGCGACCGATCGCGGCGACGAGTGAAGGCGCCGTCGCCCCGAGGACGACGATGGCGTTTTCGGGCTTCACGCCACCGAGACTCGTGAACACGTCGCGCACGCGCTGTGCGTCGCCGTCCGCGTACTTGAGAACGGACTCACCGGGAAAACCCTGCCCCTGACCGGCGGCAAGCAAAATCCGGACGGGCTCCGCGCGCAAGATCGCCGTCCAGAGCAAAGATAAGCCGACGAGGGCGAACGACAGGCCTCGCTTCATTCGAATGTGACCCGAACTTGGATGGCCACCACGTCGTCGAACGACTGGGTCAGGCGTGCTCGCTCGACGGCGCCTGCGTCCCCCACGATCACCCAGCCCTCGGTGGGCCGATCGTCGAATCGCACCGCCTGGTCGGAGAAGTGGAGTCCAGGTACGAGCAACGTCGGCGAGAAGAGCGTTACCCACTCGCCATTCGATCCGAGCATTCCCCCCGCGATCGGCAGAGGCCGGTCGAGGTCGACTTCCGCCAAGAGCCGGTCGCCCGCGCGTACGGAGACTTCACCCGTGAACCGCTCTTGCGAGCCGTCTCGCTCGCGAATGACCGCGAGACCGATGACCCCTTTGAGGCGCATGGACGACAAAGACCCGGGGCGCTCGGTCGGGTGCCATCCGGGGGCGCGCACCCAGAGAACGAGGGCGGCGGCCGCCGCGAGGAGCGGGGCGCCGACGTAGACCGCCGTCGCCCAGCGGTTCGCTCGTCGACTCTTCGGCGCGGTGCGGGATACCGCCGCCTCGAGCCGCGCGAGAAAGACTCCGCCCGTCCCTTCTTTTTGTCGAAAGTCGAGAGCTGCGTCCTCGAGCCGCGCCACGTAGGCCCGGCACGGCTCGCAAGATGCCAGGTGGGCTTCCACGCCGGGATCGCGGTCGCCCGCAGCTACGGCTTCCATTCGGTCGTTCGGCGGATGATCGTTCATGGGACACCACGCGTGCTTCCGGCGGCCTCGGTGAGGATGCGATCGGCCCGTGTGCGAATCGCCTGAACCTTCTTGTTGATCGTCACCCGCGACCACCCGAGCTCCTCCGCGATCTCGGCCTGCGAAAGGCCGTCGACGAAGGCGAGCATCGCGATCCGTCGTTCTTCGTCGTCGAGCTCTTCGAGAATGGTCAAGATGGCGTCGCGCGTTTCGATTTGGATTCCGGGATGCGGTCCGACGGGATCGGGGACGTCCATACTTTTCGGGAGGTGGCTGCGTTTGCGGATGTGATCGAAGCAGCAGCGGTCGACAACGCAATAGAGCCAGCGAAGCGGATGCTCGACGTTGCGTAGCTCTGCGCCGCCGCGCATGATCTTGAGAAAGCTCTCGTGCAGGACGTCGTCGGCCAGCGCGTCGTCCCTCAAGACCATGCGACAGCGCCGCCGCAAGAAAAAGCCGTAGCGCTCGTAGAGTGCTCCGACTTCGGAGGCGCTGAGACCTGCTTCGTTGCCCACGCGCGAACGACCGGATCCGTTGCGTCAGGGGGCGCAGAGCCCGGTCTCGGTGGGCTGCAGGCACATGAGCGAGGCGAGGCGCGGATCACTGGTCAACGTGAGGTCGTAGGTGTCGTTCATCGTTTTCCAGTGCGACGCTTCGTCGCAAGGCATGCCGGTGATCGTGACGCTGCACGAGACCGAAACGAGATTGTAACCGAGCGTCGGCGGAAGGTGGCCGTCGGTATCGCGCAGCCTCTCGGTGATGGGAAGCGTGCCGTCTACGTAGACGAGCACCAGGTTGCCGTTGGCGCCGAGGATCCGGTCGACGAACGTCGGTGACGTGCCGTCGACGAGATCGAGCTTGCCATTTTGGTTCACGTCTTCGTAGACGACCAGCGCCCCGTGAGCGATCTTGAAGCCGGGTGAGTCGTTCACCTGATCGAACATGTCGAGCGGAGGGGGCTCGACCAAGTCGATTTTGAAATTCGAAGGGAATACCGGCTGAACGGGCAAGTCGACGGCTTGCTCGTATTGGCCCCTGTCGGCGCTCGCCCAGAGGACGGCCACGCGCGTGTTGGCGGTCGGCGCGGCGAAGTTGTCGTCCTTGCGGAGCTCTCCGTTGACGGTGGTGAGAGGGGGGTAAACGTCCGGGTCGCTGGCGAAGGGCGATCCGCAGCCGGTGACCAGGCCGACGCTCATGAGAAGACCAAGCGGGAGAACGGGTTTCATTGGCTCTTTCCTTCAAAGGGCGGCGCGCGCGCCGCGCGTTCGCCCCTAAGGACGCGCGAGCCGCGAAATCTGTAAAGACGGGGGTCCACAAAGTAGCACGCGCGCGCCCCCGGCACCGGCAGCGCTAGTCAAGGAAGTAAGTTGGCCAAACGACCGAACGTTGCGGCGCGCTCGGTTCAGCCGCGACGGAGATGTCCTTTCGGCCGCAGCCGAGAACGAATCATCGCGGCCCAACGCCCTCGAGTGCCTTCACGTCTGCGATGTCCTGTTCGAGTCCCGCCGCGCGCTTGTTCTTAAGCA
>DASWDH010000146.1:0-16976 GCA_036395495.1 Polyangiaceae bacterium | reverse complement strand
CGCTCCCGTCTCTTTACATAGCGTAAAGGCTGAAGACTGGCGCCCAAGCGTGGCCGCAGCCAAGACAACTGCCGTTCCGAGGAACTTCGTAATCGTGTGGCTCATGGTGTCTTTCTCCTGCGTTACGTGCACAGGTCTTCGCTATCGCGGGCCCGGCGGTCAATGAGAGTGGCATGGATCATATAAGATCCAGTGCTGGATCCTATATGATCTTGTTCGTCTTCGGTCAAGGCCCGAGCCTGCCGGCTTGGTGGAGCCGAAAAAGCGGGGGTCGCCGAAGACACTGCACCACCGTGAATCGCAGGAGTTTCGCCGAATAAGTACACGGCTCGCAGGACGAATTCGACG
Organism: Polyangiaceae bacterium; assembly: GCA_036395495.1. Classification (GTDB taxonomy): domain Bacteria; phylum Myxococcota_A; class Polyangia; order Polyangiales; family Polyangiaceae; genus DASWDH01. The sequence continues at coordinate 16,628 of DASWDH010000146.1, read as the reverse complement.
ACTGAGAACGGCGAATCGCTGGACGATCGAGGAGACCGCCGAAAAAATTCAAGTCGAACCGGCACACATCAAGCGACTTGAGCGCGGAACGGCGAATCCTACGCTCGCACTGCTTGTCAGCATCGCGAGGGCGTTCAAGATTACGTTGTCAGAGCTGCTAGAAGGGTCCTCATCGTGAGCGCTACAAGGGATGCGCCGATGGTTGAGGCACGGCGAGCGACAATGAGCTTGCTCCGGACCCGAAGATGCGAAGCAGTAAGAACTCTACGGAGTGCAGGTCGCGACGACAGCGCCGGCGGCGATCCACGCGCTCATCGCGAGGGCGTCCTGGCGCGGCGTCGCATTTGCAGGGCCGAACCCGCTTATTGACATGCTGTCCCCCCGAATGCGCAGACGCAGGCGATCGTATTCGCCCTTCGCAGGAGGGTGCCACTGATCATCGGGAACCCAGGGTTCGACGAGGGGAGGGATGCGCTGGCCCGGCATACCGACGACGGTGGGCGGCGTTACCCCTGCATCGCTCGGGCAGGTGCCCGCCGGATCCTTCGGCTGTGGAGGCGGAAAGTCGCTGCAGTTGTACTCGTTGGCTGTGAACCCTTCCAGCGCGCCGTAGCCACTCGCCTTGCAAGTGACGGACGTTGGGTTGGCAGACTCCTCGTTGGGATCGAAGGGGCACCTTGGAGGCATGGCCAGGATGAGCTTGTAGAGAATGTAGCTGTTGCCCGGATTCGTGGCGTCGATCACCGGCATGTTCTGACCGAAGATGTCGTTCGCACTTCGACGCGGCGCCGACGGATCGGCACCGGTCGCCGTTTCGCTGGCGACCACGCTCTGTTCCACCAGCTGGCGGACGGCTTCGGGCACGCCCGCGTCGCCTGTGTAGGACACGACCGATCCTACCGGACCAGGCAGGATCTCGTTGGCGGGGGGTGGGGTGTGGCAACTCCCCGTCGAGCCCGCGCAGCCCCCCAGGAGGTCGTTCGGCCCATGAATATTCTTGTCCACGGCGGGCTCCGAACAGACGTTGGTCGGCACAGTGCACAAGCTCGGCAGCGAACAAAACGTGATATCGCGCTTCGGCTCGATGGCCATCGCCGTGTTGTCGCCGGTGGTGAACGCGAACGTGAACTCCTTTTCCAAGGGGACGCCGTCGAACGCGCGGATGCCGTTCGCGTCGTTTTCGTCCTGCGGGGCGAGAAGGCGCACGTTGTAACGGGTCATCGGCATCAAAGGCGGGGGGATCCAGACCGCCACCCGATCCACCGGATCGTATTTCGGAGTGAGGCCGCCGATGCAGTCGGCTGGCGCGCCGGCGCCGACCGGGGCGGACTGCACGCATACGCCCTGCCGAACGGCGCTGCCCGGCGCAAGAAAACGGTCGAACTGCACCCGGATCGATTGCTGGAGCGCGACCCCCATCGCCTCATTGGCTGGGAACGTCCACACCACTTGCGGCGGCGGACCCTTGCCCCCGTCGGAAAGCACTGGGTTTCCCTGGTCGCAGCCCCACACCCCGAGCGCCGCGAGAAAAATCAGCTCTCGGCGTACATTTGCAGCTGCTCGCGAACGACCGTCTCGTTCACCCCGGAGGTGATGTGCTCTTTCAGGCAGTCGGCGAGGGTGATCAGAAGATCGTCGATCCCCTTTTCCTCGATGATCTTCGACAGGAGCTGGCGGGCTTCCCGGCTGTCGTCCTCGCGCAGAAAACCACGGACCGTTTCCAGCGAGATCTCTCCCTGGAAATCCAAGTACATGTTCTCGATGAGGTACCGGATAAGCTCCTTCACGAAACTCCTCCTTGGGGGCCTCGAAGCACGACGTTCGTGACCTATAGCCCCCTGCAGAACCCGGGTGCAAGGAGTTTGCGGAGTTTTTAACCGCAGACGGGGCCGAAGGCCCGGGCCGAGTAATATAAGTCGAGCGGTCGGCCCTAGGGCAGGGGGCGAAGAAGAAAAGGTCGAGGAAGCGCATGCCTACCTGCAGCTCATCAGCTCCGGTGATGTTAGCTCATGACACACGAGACAAGGCCGACCGTTGCGGCGGAACTGACTGCCGCAGTCCCTCTGAAACCCGCCGGGATGGGGATTCACCGAAAGTCCGCCCCGGCGGGTGGAGGCGTGGCAAATCGCGCAGTCGCGCTCGGTGTGGCAGCTGACGCACGCGTTGAGATTGCGCTGGGCCTCCCATGCATGGTGTCCCGGTCCGCGGGCCGTGAGCGGGGTGCCGACGAAGCCGGCGGGGTGAAACTGGTTGCCCGACACGTTGGGGCCGCTCATCGTCACCCCCACACGCTGGTGACACGTGAGACAGAACTGCTGCTCCTGATGGCAGCTCGTGCAGCGCGGATTGTCCTGGCGGGCCGCGATGGGGTGCATCGAAATCCAGTCGTTGGGGTGCACGCTGCGGGGGCGGATCTTGCCGTCATGGCAGTCGGTGCAGTAGCGCTCGGTATGGCAGCTGGCGCATAGCGCGCTGTTGTCGGCGGCGACGCGCTTGTGGCGCTCGATGAAGTCGGGCGTGTGCTGAGCGTTCATCAGCCAGCGCGGCGGCTTGAGCTCGCCCGTCGAGAAGAGCACCTTCATGCGCCCGTCGGGTTCGGTCAGGTGGCAGACGTTGCACGCGCTCTTCGCTTGACCCTGGGCAGCGCCGGACATGTTGTGGCAGTTGAAGCATCCCTTCATCCGCGGAAGTTGGTCGCGCGTCGCGAGCTCCAGCTCGTCGACCGAACCGTGGCAGTGCCCGCACTGGATGTTGCGGTCGAGGTGCGCCTTGTGGTTGAAGCGCATGTTCGGCTTGGGGAGCTCGAGCGCGGCGACCCGGTTCGGCGCGCTGGCGCGATAGCCGAGGTGGCAGAACGCGCACTGTCCCATCTCGTCGCTACCCCCCTTCACCGCCTTGAGATCGGTGTGGTCGGTATCGTGGCACGCGTCGCAGGTCGTGCCCGCCGGCAAGAGGTCGTCGTCGGCAACCTTGCTCGTCTTCGCCTTGCCGTGGCAGGTCGCACAGGTGGCTCCCGCTTCTTTGACGTGCTTCTTGTGATTGAATCGAAGCGTGATCTTTTGCGGTGGAAACACGACCGAGCTCGGGCCGCCGTCCGGATCGAACGAGCCGGGGGGGAGCCACTTGCCAGGCACCGGCTTGTCCCCGGCGATCGGATGCATGCCATGCACGACGGCGGTGGTTGGCGTAACCGCAGCCGCGGGACGAAACCCACCTGCCAAAGCGGCGACGAAGCAGGCGAAGACCAGGATGCGCCCGCTCATTTGGTCACCGTGAGGTTCAAGAGCGCCAGGATCCGGAATCGCTGGCCAACGATGCGGTTCATGTCGTGCTCCCACTCGAGCATCGCCTGGGCAATGGGGCTGGCTCGAAAGCCGCCCCCCAGCACGTAAGCGAACGAGGTGGCGCTGCGATCGGGGCGGAGCTTGTCCTCCCAATCGAAGAGCGACACCCGTGCCGCCCCGGTCCAACGTCCTCCCATCCAGTAACGCTCACCGTACAGATCCCCCCCCTGCCGGTGCCCACGGTCGCCCCGCTCGAAGAGACCGCGCAGGCCGAAAAGCCCGTTCTCGTAGCGGTAGCGACCGGCCACATTCCCGAGAATGTCGGTCTGCTTGACCTGGGAACGCGCGTTCGGTTCCGTGCTCACGAAACTGTTCGGATCGCCGTCGGTGACGAAACTGCGCACCCCCCCGCCGAGGGCGAGATCGACCTGATCGGACACATCCCAATCGAGCCGGCCGGTGATCGTCGTCATCGGGTTGTGCGTGAAGAAGTTGAAAATCGAGTCGCCATCGAAGGTGGGGCGAAAATACTCGTAGTCCGCGCCCACCGTGAGGCGCCTCGCGGCATACCAGTCGAGCTGCCCGTAGTAGGTCGAGAAGTAGCCGTTGAAGAGGTCGTACACGAGGCCGCCCTTCAGCCCGCCGAGGCTCGCCGCCGTGGCATCGAATGCGTAGCCGATTCGCTCGGAAGACGTGCGCCGCCCTTGGTAAAACTCGTACGCGCCGGTCACCGGATCGGGAAACATGCCGGTGAACACGTTTCCCTGGTTGAAGACCTTGCGGTAATCGAGGCGGCCGTGGATCCAGGTGACGCCCGTGCTCTCGAGGGCGGCCCCGTAAGCCGGCGCGATGTACGCCGGCTGGAACTGGGGGTAGATGCGATCTTCGAAGGCGGAGCGATCGCCTCGCCACACACCATTTCGTTCGAAACGGGGTGTCGAAAGGGGGAGCCCGCCGCGCTCCTCGAGCCCGCCGTACGCTTCGATCTGGAAGTACACGGGCGTCGTGATTCGCACGAGCCCGCCGTCGAAGGCCCACCAACCGAGCGAGTTGGCCGTGTACTGCCGGCCGAGTCGAAATCCGAGCCACCCCTTGAGCAGGTTGCGCCCTTCGACATAGCCGTACATGAGGTCGACCGGAGTCGCGCTCAACCCGGGCACGAAGGTATCGGCGGTGGCCGAATACGTCGTCTCTTCCGGCGCGATACCCGCGTCGCTATCGAGGCGAAGCCGCAGCTTGACCGCGATCTCGGGGCCCCCGGGGACCGGCTCGCCCCCCTCGAGGTGATAGACGCCGAGAGCGAGCGTTTGAAGAAAGCGCGATCTCTGGATGATCGGCGCGCCCCAGGGCGACCGAAAGGAGTACACCTGCCCGGCGGAGGTCGAGTTCACCTCGGCCTCGAACGCGTGGGCACGTGGGCTCAGGGTGACGACAGCGAAAAGCAGCGCGGCCGAAGCCGCGAAGCAGCCTGCCGATCGGAGATGACGCAAGCAACGAAGCTGAGCCAAGCGCGTTCGTGCTCCGATCACGGCGCCTTCAGGTTGGAGGCGAGCTCACCAAGTTTTTCTGATCCCATCGAGCGATCACCCGAAGCGAAGGCTAGAGCCGGCCGGAGGATCACCGCGTCTTCGGCCGCGTGTCAACCGCTATCGTTCGCTCTCCTTCGGAGGGGACTTCTCGATGTTCGTGTTACTCGGCGCGGCCTTGGGGCCGGGCCTGTGTTCCCCCCATCGTTACGGGAAGATTTCGCGCTGCTTGTACACCACCTCGAGTCGGCTCAAGGCGAGAGCGTAGGCGGCGATGCGAAGGTCGCACTTTCGCGACCGCGCGAATTGGGTGACCTCTCGATACGCTCTCCTCATTGCGATCTCGAGGCGGTCGTCCACTTCTTCGAGTGTCCAATGTTCGGAACGCTTGTTCTGCACCCATTCGTAATAGCTGACCGTCACGCCGCCGGAGTTCGCCAGAATATCGGGAAGAAGATCGATGCCACGCTCCAAGAGCACGCGCTCTCCTTCCGGATTGCACGGCCCGTTGGCCCCTTCGGCCACGAGCTTCACATTGAGGGCCGCGGCTTCTTCTCGCCCTATTTGGTTTTCCAGGGCGGCAGGCACGAAGATGTCGGCTTTGGTCGCAAAGAACTCTTCGCGCGAGATGGCTCTTCCATTTGGATAGCCGACGATCGAGCCGTGGTCTTGTACGTAATCCTGCAGCTTGTGCGGATTGAAGCCTTCCGGGTTGTAGAGATAACCGGTGTGATCGCCGACGGCGACCAGCGACACGCCGAGCTTCGAGAGGAGCACGCCGGTGAACGAGCCCACGTTGCCGAAGCCCTGCACCATCATCGTCGCGCCTTCCAGGTCGAAGCCCTTGTCTCGGGCCCACTCGGTAATGCAGTGCACGACACCTTGCCCGGTCGCCTTGTCACGACCGACCGTCCCCCCGGAAGCAACGGGTTTACCGGTGACGACCCCCTTCACGCTCTGCTTGTTCACGACGCCCACGGTATTCATGTAGGTGTCCATGGCCCAGGCCATGATCTGCGCGTTGGTTCCCATGTCCGGCGCGGGGATGTCGTAATCGGGGCCGATGTTGTTGCCGAGCGAATGGATGAAGCGCCGGGTCACTCGCTGCAGCTCGGTGGTCGAGACCGTATGCGGATTGAACTTGATGCCCCCCTTGCCCCCGCCGAACGGAATCTGCAAGAGCGCACACTTCCAGGTCATCATCGCGGCGAGCGCTTTGAGATCGTCGAGGGTGACCGACTCGTGGTAGCGAAGTCCCCCCTTGAACGGGCCGAGGATGTTCGAATGTTGAATGCGGTACCCTTTGAAGAGCCGCACCTCTCCATTATCCATCCGAACCGGAAAGTGCACGATGAGCTCGTTCTTCGGTTGGCTCAGGATGAGGCGAATGTAATCCGAGAGCTCGGTGACGGCGGCCGCGCGGTCCAAGTAATCCTGAACTACCTTGAAAAAGTCGTACCTCGTCGCCGGCTGCACGCTCGGTGGCATCGAGCCTCCCACCACATCGATCGCGGAGGTAGGCACGACCGGGGTCGGGATGCTTTTGGAGTGGCTCATGCAGGTAGAGTCTCCCCTTTCGTCGACATTAGCGCCATCGAGTATAAAGGTAAACGAGCGCGCTCGTCACGAACAGGGCATCGAGTCGATCCAACATCCCCCCATGGCCGGGGACGATTTCACCGGAATCTTTGACTCCGGTCGACCGTTTGAGCAGCGACTCGCCGAGATCGCCGAGCTGGCCGAGCACGCCGCCGGCGACCGCGAGGAGCAGGGCATCTACGAGCGGGATGGAAGGCAAAAACCAAAAATGGGCCAAGAGCGCGCCGAGCATGGCGCCGAGCAGCGCGCCCATGAATCCCTCCAACGTTTTCTTGGGGCTCACCGCCTGGTAAAGCTTGTGCCGCCCGAAGCGCCGGCCAACGAAGTAAGCGCCGGTGTCTGCCATCCAGGCGAACATGAGCGTCATCAAGACGTAGCCGGGCCCGGCGGAGCCCTGGTCACGCCGCAGTAAGGCGAGAAGCATCAGCAGATTGAGCCACAGCGGGCCAAACACCGTAGCCGCCATGCGTGGCGCTGCGGTTCGCACATCGCCCAACCTGATCAAGGCGAGCAGGATCGAAAGGAGGGGCAGAGCTGCGATCGTCGTCAGAAGGGTGCGTGCGTCTCCGCCGTACCAGTAGAGCACCGCCGCCACCGACACTGTCAAAGCCACGCCAAAGACTCGAGCGACCGCGTCTCCGGGATGACTCAAGTTGAAGAACTCGGCGGCCGACACCGCGGTGGCTGCAAAGATGAGAAGCGTCCATCCCCACACTGGCCCGTAGTAAAGGAGCAAAAGGAGAAGCGGCGCGACGATGCCGGTCGTGACCAATCGCATCGCCAGATTCGAGGGCGATCGAGTGCTCACGCGAGAAGGAGCGAACGGTGAGGTTCTCGTTGGCACACCAAGGTCATCTCTGGCGCCCCAGGCACGAAGCGTTCGGTAACATGTCGTGCGGGTATCCCGCAATGGCATCCGCGTGTGTCCTGTGAGATTCTTCGGAAAGACGACCATCATGAGCTCCGCCGGCCTGACCGTCACGCTCCGCGTCCGCATGGGAAGCCACGACGCCCACTACGCGGGAGAGCTCGTGGATGGTGCTCGGATTCTCGCTCTTTTCGGCGACGTCGCCACCGAGCTCCTCATTCGGCTCGACGGCGATGAAGGTCTATTTCGAGCGTACGAGACGGTGGAATTTTTGGCCCCCGTCTACGCGGGCGATTTCATCGAAGTCCGCGGCGTCGTGACGGCGATCGGCAACACCTCGCGCCGAATGGATTTCGAAGCGACGAAAGTCATCGCGAATCTTCGCGAACGGAACGTCGCTGCTTCGGCCGCAAGGGTTCTCGAGCTGCCGGTCGTGGTGTGCCGGGCGCGAGGGACGTGCGTCGTCCCCAAGACTTTGCAACGGGTGCCACGGCGCGCGTCATCCGAGTCCGGATGGTCCGACGCCATTCTGACGGCAGCGATCGTAGGAGCGGAAGTGACGCGCGAGCAGAACCCGTACGTTCCCATTTCGGCCGAGGAGATCGCCGACGAGGCGGCACGCTGTCGGGAAGCGGGTGCATCCATCGTGCACCTTCACGTTCGCAACGCGGACGGTTCACCTAGCCAGTCGAGCGAACTCTTTGCGCGGGCCATCGAACGCGTGCGCAGCAAGACCGACGTCATCGTGCAGACTTCGACGGGCGGCGCCGTTGGAATGAGCATCGACGAGCGCGCGGGTCCTCTCGCTTGCCGGCCCGAGATGGCCACCCTCAACTGCGGCACCATCAACTTCGGCGACGACGTGTTCGTGAACACGCGTTCGCAAATTCGTGAGCTCGCCCGCCGCATTCGCGAAGCGGGCAGCGCACCGGAGCTCGAGTGCTACGAGGTGGGACACATCGACGAAGCTCTGATGCTCTTTCTGGAGGGGCTTCTCGGGGGACCCCTCCATTTTCAGTTCGTCCTCGGCGTTCCCGGCGGTATAGGAGCCCGCGAGGAGGTCATTCGCTTCATGGCCGCACAGGTACCATCCGGTTCGACGTGGGCCGTCGCCGCGGTCGGCCGGCATCAGAAACCGATGACCGAAGCGGCGCTGCGTTTAGGCGGCCACGCGCGGGTGGGGCTCGAGGACAACATCTATCTTTCCAGGGGTGTTTTGGCGAAAGGAAGCGCGCCGCTCGTGACCCAGGCCGCCGGCTTTGCTAGATCGATTGGTCGGACCCCGGTCGAACCCGACCGGGCGCGGGCCATGCTGGGACTCACCAAGGCAACCTGAGGCAGGTAGTGCTGGGACGTTTGAACGGTCGCCGAATGCTCATCTTCGCGGCGACGCTCGCTCTTTTGGGGCGTTTTGTGCTTCCGGCGCCGCCGCCGCGCACGATCGAGGGACTCGCGGCGATGCTCGGCCAAGCTGCGGCAGGCACCGTTCTGCCGTCGGATATCGCTTGGGAGCCGAGCCCGGGCGTGCTCGCCGAATTTCTGTGGGGTCGGCGCGTTCTCTTTCTTGCGCGCGCCACCGAAGGGGCTCCGCGCGATCTGTTCCGCGCCAGCGTGCGCGTCACACTCGAGGGGCGGCCGGTCACCGTCGGCGGCATCCGCAATCTCACGGCGACGCCGCTGGGAGACGAGCGGCGACTCGTGATCAGCAACGAGCGAGCCGCCTTTGCGACCGCCTCGTACGGTAAGATCGAATCGATTTCACTCATTGATTTGGGCGGCAAGCCGGCGGATCCCGAGGCGACGCTGCTGGACGGCATCACGTCGGCGATCACCAACTGGCGCGAGACGGGGACCGTTCGAGGCATCGGTCGACTCGACGTCAACCTCGATGCGAGCGAAAGCGACGTCCTGCTCGGCATCGACCCCGAGCGGTTGTCGATTGGCTTCGGCGATGGCAAGGCGTTCGCGATCGATGTACTCACGGGAGCTCTGAGCGGGGAGCCGGCTGCGCTGGGCGCCCATGCCTACGCGGCTCCCGCGATGCGCAAGCGGCCCATCCTTTGGGCGGTCGACACGATACGCGCCGAGGTCGGACCGGAACCGGTCGCGATGATCGAAGCGGCTGTCTTCAATACGAGGGACGTCATGCGACGATCCCTCTACGCTCTCTTCGGTCCGAGCTCGCAAGCCGCCGCCGCGGTGGCGCCGCCCCCGTCACCCCCTCCGAACGTTTTAGACGCCAGCTATTCGCAGACCGATACGAGCATTTGGCCCCCCGCGCCCATCACGCCCATCTGGAAAAACCCGGAGCCGGGCGAAGGACAATGGGAGGAGGTGAGCTATCCCTGGCTCAAGCGTTTCTCGAGCTTGGGACTCGGCAAGGCGCGTGCGACCGGCGATCCGCCACCGTATTTCTTTCGGACGATGATCCGGCCCGATCCCCAGCGGCCTTATGCGCAGGTCCTCATCGTCGCCATGGACATGCGCCAGCTCGAGCTCGATATGGAAGCAGGCGTGGAGGATCCCAAGCCGCTGACCGGCGCCAATGGCTCGGGGAAGATTCCGCGCGATCCCAAGATCATGAACCGGGTCGTCGGCGCCTTCAACGGCGCTTTCAAGACGACCCACGGCGAGTACGGCATGATGGTCCATCGCCGCGTTCTACTTCCTCCCAAGCCAGGCGCGGCAACTCTGATCGTCACCGACGATCGACGGGTCGGGCTCGGCAACTGGGGGAGCGCCGTCGACATTCCGAGCGACATCGTTTCGTTCCGCCAGAACTTGGAACCTCTCGTGCAGGACGGAAAGCTATCGCCGAGCGGCCGAACGCAGTGGGGATGGCAGCTCGACGGAACGAGCATGATGACCGAACGCTCGGGTGTGTGCGTCACGGCTCCCGGGCAGCTCTATTATCTCTGGGGCGACGAAGTCAGCGCACAGACACTCGGCAAGGCGATGCTGCACGCGGGGTGCACGTACGGAATGCATCTCGACATGAATCCGCATCACACCGGCTTCGTATTCGCGAGCGTACGTTCGCTTGCCCACAAGGACTACGACGCCAAGCTCCTCACGCCTCTCATGGAGATCTGGCCCGAGCGCTATCTGGAATATTCTCCGAAAGATTTTTTCTATCTGATGCTGCGCGATCCGACCCCGGGCGGCGACTTTGCGTGGACGGAGGACGTCGGCACGCAGCCTGCGCCGGCGTGGCTTCCCGCCGTCTGGCGGGCGATGTTGCAAAATCCCGCAGGTCCTTCGGAGGCACAAGCGGTTCAGGTCGAGCTCTGGGGTTTCGACGCCGGCCGCGTCCTCTGGCGGCTCCGGACGGCCCGCCAAGACGGGCAGAGGCGAGAGTACGCGAGCACCGAGCTCGGTAACGACGACGCCCACCGGGTGATGGCTGCCTTGGGCGTCGGCAATCCGCACGAAGGGCCGAACGCCAAAATCGGTTTCGGAAAGATCCCGACGGGTCTACTCACCGCCGATGAACAGACGGGTCTTCACATTGCCGCCGAGGGGGATGCGTCCGAGAAGGCCGACCGCGATGAGGCGATCGCGCTCCCCATGATCGTCGAGGGGGGCAAGATTCCGGCAGCCGTCAAGGAAGTTCGGATGATGCGCCGGCGCGGCGCCGTGTGCGTGACCCCTTCGGGCCATACGGTCGTCGCCGTCGCCACCAGCGAGAGCGACGAGGCCAATGCTCGAGCCCTGCAGCGTGTCGGTTGTCTGCGCGCGGTCGCTCTCGACCGCGGTGCGCATCGCCCAGCTTTCCTTCACCGGGCTGGGGGTGGCTCCCCCCCGCTGGCCCGTTACGACGAGTCGGTTCTCTACGCGATCAGCCGGCCGATGATCCCCCGCGCGCAACGATGGAACGGAACCGAATGAGTCAGTTTTGACCCTCAAAGGCGCGATGTTCGCCGCTCGGACCGCGTCGCGCCGAGATTCCTCTATCTTTATCAATCATTAGCGAGTCGCCAATGGGGGTGTCCGCGGACCCAGCCCTGGCGCCTCCAGGGCTATCGACCGTAGCGACCCCCTCGACCTCGCCGGCCCCCTCGTCGGCTTCATCTCCCGATTCGGGGTGCTGGTACCGGGGTTTCTGCCCCGATCCGGCGTAATCAATCCAAAAGGCGCTCGTCTCTCGGACATCCAGGTGCACGAAAGAAGAGTTCGGGTAATAGCCGACGCCCACATTGCGGAAGGTGCGGCAAAAATCGCGAACCACCTCGTTCGGTACCCCTCTCACCACGAAATCGATGGCCCGGCCGAGGTTGTGGTTCGAATGGGGGGTGAACTGCCGGGGAGAATAAGGTCGAAACCCGCTGACCACGACGATGTCGCGCCCACCGAAATGATCGCTCACCATACCGAGAAGCGTCACCAAGCGCGGATCGGCCGGGTGCGTTGCGCCGTCGGCGAAACGCAACAAACGGGTGAACTCGGGCAACGTGTTCGCCACGAGACGGCGCCGTGTATCGAGAACCCTCGTCTGTAGGGTTTCGCTGCCGCGAATCAAACGAATCACCCCTGGACGCGTGCCCGTGCGTGTCCACTGCGATGATGACGTTGCCGCCGTGGCATGGTCGTTTCCCTCCGGTGCCGGTATGGCAAGCGTCTCACCCGCTTTGATGCGCTGCTTTCTCTCGAGGCCGTTGGCAGCGCGCAGGGATTCGATCGAAACCTTGTACTGGCGCGCGATAGCCCCCAAGGTGTCGCCGCGCTTGACGAGATAACTCGCTTCGCGAGGAGGGTCCGCTCGTGCAACGGATGCCGCGGCCGTCAGCGCGAGCGCTGCAGCTACTCCCTGCACTTGTCGCTGCCACCACCGAGACATGGGCCGGTCTTCGGAGGGGAAGTACGACCTTGTCGCTCGCGTGTAAAGCGCTTTTTTGACTCCGGATCGCGCCGGGTGCCACACTTCCATGGGATGGCGGAAGGAAACAACCTTGTCGGGGTCGACATCGGCTCGAGCTCGATCAAAGTCTGCCAGCTTCGCGACGGCCGAAAGGGGCTCGAGCTGATTCGCCTTGGTTTCTTGCCGCTGCCGGCGAAGACCATCGTCGACGGTCACGTGATGAACGGCGGGGCCATCGTCGAGTGCCTCTCCCGGATCTTCCACGATCGAAAGATCAAGAGTCGCGACATTGCCATGAGCGTCTCGGGCCAATCGGTGATCATCCGCAAGATCACCGTACCGATGATGACCGCTGCAGAGCTCGCCGAACAGATTCAGTGGGAGGCGGAGCAGCACATCCCGTTCGACATCAAGGACGTCCAGATCGACTACGAGGTGCTGCGCCGGCGACCGGAGGCGGGGCAGATGGATCTGCTCCTGGTCGCCGCGAAAAGAGACGAGATCCAGGATTACGCTCAGCTCGCGCGCGACGCCAAGCTGAAGCCACAGGTCGTCGATATCGATGCGTTCACCATTCAGAACGTATTCGAATTCTCTCGTGGGTTGCCGCCCGATCAGACCGTCGCGATCATCAACGTCGGTGCCAGTCTATCCACGCTCAACGTGGTGGCGCGCGGCATCTCTGCTTTCACCCGAGATATCAGCAATGGTGGCAACTTCATCACCGAGGAGATTAGGAAGCGGCTCGGTATCACCTTCGAGCAGGCCGAGGATTACAAGTGCGGCCGGCCGGAGGCGGGCACGCCCCCTCACCAGCTCATGAGCATCATGCAGGGGGTGATCGACTCCATCGCGGCCGAGATTCAGCGCTCGCTCGACTTCTTCATGGCCACCAGCGGCGAAGCGGAGATCGCACGCATCTTCCTGACCGGCGGCTCGGCCAAGATTCCGCTTTTGGCGCAGGCCATCGAACGCCGGGCGCATGCTCCGGTCGAAGTCTTTTCGCCGCTCGAGCGCATCGGGGTGGACACCGCTTTGGTCGACCCGGCTGCGCTCTCCACGCTGGGTCCCCAGCTCGCCGTCGCGCTGGGGCTCTCGATGCGCAAGGACAGGGAGAAGCGATCTTGATTCGCGTCAATCTGCTTCCAGAGAGGCGCGAAGCGAGGCGAGGCCTGGATGCCAATCAAGGGTGGCTCCTCATCGTGCTGGCGGTGTTCGTCGTCGAAATCGTGCTGCTCTTCTTGTTCCACCAGGTGAAGCGCGAAGAACTCGCCAAGCAAATGCGCAGCAACGAGGAGGTGTCGCGACAGATCGAGCAGATCAAAAAGACCGTAGCGAATCACGCCGAGATCAAAGCGCAGCTGGAGGTTCTTCGCGCCCGCGAGGAGGCGATCACGAAGTTGCAAGAAGCGCGCAGCGGGCCGACCGCCGTACTGCTCGAGCTCTCGCGCGTGCTCACCTCGGGCCGTGGACCTACCGTCGATGCCGACGTGCTCGCCCAGCTGCGCAAGGACAACCCCACCGCGGCTTACAATCCCGGCTGGGATCCCAAACGCTTGTGGCTCACTTCGTTTCAAGAGACCGACCGCGTCGTGAAGATCGACGGACTGGCTCGCGATGGCGATGACGTGTCCGAGCTCGCTCGTCGGCTCGGCTTGTCGGTCTATTTTGCCGACGTGAAATTGCTTCCCGCCACGAAGACGACCGATTCGGACTCCAAGCTCGAATTGATTCGTTTCCAGCTACAGGCCAAGGCGAGATATTGACGTGGCCCAACTAACCCTCGGCCGATATCCCCGAGCCGCCAAATGGGCGGTGGGCTTCATGCTGGCCGGCCTCACGGCGATCGCCTACGTCGTCGTCTTCTACGGGGACGTCGCGGATGCCATCGCCAAGCAGAAGAAGCAAGAGCAGACGCTGCGCACCGATCTCGCGCAGGTCCAGCAGAGTGAATTCGAATACCACAAGGATTTGGCCGAGCTGACCGAGCGCCAGCAGCGGCAGCGGGATCTCAACAAGGTCCTGCCTGAAAAAACGGAGTACCCGGCATTCCTGTCGGCGGTGCAGGGGGTGGCCAATGTGGCCGGCGTTTCGCTCCAGGGGTGGTCGCCGCAGGAAGAGGTCGTGCAGAAGTTCTTTGCGCGCGTGCCGATGCGGTTGTCGCTCGGCGGCAAATTCCACCAAGTTGCCAAATTCTTCTACGGCGTCGGGCAGCTCGATCGCATCATCAATATCGAGAACATCTCGCTCACCCAGCCGAAAGCTCAGAGCGAAGACGTCGAGCTCAAGGTCGATTGCATGGCGACGGCGTTCCACACCGTCGCCGCGTCCGCCAAACCGGCGGCAGGATCCAAACCTTGAAGGCGCGCCGCCATCCAGCGCTTCGTGTTTCGGTCTTGACGGGGCCGCTGCTCGCCTTGTGGATGCTGGTGGCGTGCTCGGAAACGGCGAAGCCCTCTGCCCCGTCCGACGCAGGGCCTGCGCTTTCGCCGTCGCGAGGTCCCGCGGCAAGCTCCGCGGGCCCCAGCGCCTCGGCGCCGCTGCCGAAGACGGAGTTCCACGAGGATGACTTCGCCGAAACCGAGCGAAGCCGCGATCCGTTTCGCTCGTTTGCCAAGCTGTTCTCGGAGCAGGGCAAGACACGGGTGAAGTCGCAGCGTCACGTGCTGCTCGATCACTACGGGATCGACGAGCTGAAACTCATCGGGCTGGTCACCCGCACGGACACACCCCGCGCGATGTTGGTCGATCCCACCGGACGGGGCTGGGTGGTGACCAGGGGCCAGTTCATCGGAAGGCCTGAAGTGGTCCACGCCGGAGGTCCAGGTGGCGTCGACTACGAGCTCAACTGGAAGGTCGATCGTATTCGCGACGGCGACCTCGTCCTGATACGCGAGGACCCGGTCCACGCCGACATCCCCCCCGCCACGCGGGTCATCCCTCTCAGGGGGGCCGAAACGCCGGCTGAAACGCCTCGCTGACCCGCTTGGATTTTTTACAGGGAGCCGGGGAGGCGGGGAATTTTTTGGTTTCAGGAAACGGTGGAGCGCCGAGCCGACCCAAAATGCTCCACGTTTGTCCGCTTCCCTGTGAGATCCGCCCAGTTTTTTCACCACGAATTTGTTCGTGGGGAGCGCAAAACGTTACGCTCGCCGGCCGAGCAGCATGCTGCGAAACAAAGGCGAGATCAGGAAGTGGGGAGCTGGCTGGGTGCTGGCGTTGGTCGTAGCTGTCGTTCCGGCCTCGGCACGCGCGGCCGCAGTCAACCACGTGCAGAGTGTCAAGGTGTCGCCTCGACCCATTCCCAACGGCGGCGTGGGCGCCGACGTCACGATCCAAACGTCGGACGCGCCCCGGTACACCGCGCGACTCCTCGATGGGGGCAAACGCCTGCTCATCGATATTTCGGAAGCCGATGTCGCTTTTGCCGATGGCGCCATCCACGACCAGACGGGAGTGGTCGGGGGGGTATTGACGCAGGCTTTCCGCGACCCCTCCGGCTCGGTCGTCCGGGTGGCCATTACACTCACGGAACCGGTCACCTATCGAATACGGCCGCAGGCAGCTGGCCTATTGGTGTCGCTCGCCCCCTCGGATTCCGAGCGGCAGTGGGCTGCGTCGCCGAGCACGTCGGGTGCTTCGGCGCTGCGTATCCAAGACGTGCGCTTCGTGCACACGAGCGGCGCCGACACGATCACCATCGACCTGTCGAACGCCACGCCATTCACCTCTACGAACGGTCCGGGAGCGAAGTCGCGACTCGAGATCCGCGGGGCGACCCTGCCGACCGAGCTCGAACGAACGCTGGATTTGTCGCCCGCCAGCACCAGGGTTCGCGCCGTCTCCACGTTTCGGAGCGGCGACAAGGTCGTGCTCGAGGCCGAGCGCGCAAGCGACGTCCTTCCGCAAGCCGCGTTACAAGGACGCTCTCTCGTTTGGACGTTCGCGCGTGCGGCCGATGTGCCCTCCAGCGAGACGGGCGTCGCACCCGATGGTGGAACGGCGCGCCGGACGCGCACCGTCGCGCGGGAGCCGGCCATGGTGGGCGTGCCCGTCGTCGAGACGTCTTGGAGGGACGACGCTTCCGTCTTCCGCGCACGCAGCCGCGACACCGTCGTGGAGACGCGCAGCGAACCACGCGAAGCGGGCGCCTTCCTTCCCGCCATCGCCGCGCAGCAGCAGGGGCGTTACACGGGTCGTCGCATCGACCTCGATCTCAAAGACGCCGACATCCACAACGTGCTGCGCCTTCTCGCCGACGTCGGACGCGTCAACGTCATCACCTCCGACAACGTCAGCGGCACGGTCACCATCAAGATGCGCAATGTCCCTTGGGATCAGGCGCTCGACGTCGTGCTGCAGTCGAAGAACCTCGGTATGGTCCGACAGGGCAACCTCCTGCGGGTGGCTCCGCTCGCCGATCTCGAGAAAGAGCGGGAGATGGCCATCGCTCGCCGCAAGCAAGAGCTCGAGCTCGCGCCCGTCGAAACTCG
>DASWDH010000145.1:0-22455 GCA_036395495.1 Polyangiaceae bacterium | reverse complement strand
AGGCCGTCGGTAGCGCGCATCAGACCGGAATGGCCGCGAGGCCTCGCCTCTTCGGCTTCGCCGACAGGCAGTTCTGCCTGTCCGGTCAGTAACTTGAGTGGGCCTATGGCTACTCCGATGAAACGATCTGGCAGCGACGATCTGACGCAGTATTGCTAGCCATTCGTCGAGGCCCCGAGCATGAGGTAGACTGAGCCGTCGACCTGACGAGGCTCGGTCGAGGATGCATCCCAACCTCATCGCTTATGCGGTTCCCGTCTTTTTCGCGGCCGTGGTCGCGGAGTCGCTGGTGGTCCGCGGCAAAAAGACAGACGTTTACCGGTTCGGCTCGGCGATCGCCGACCTCGATGCCGGACTCGTTTCGCAGGTCGTCGACGTTTTCTTGAAGGGGCTCGGCGTCGGCTTGTATGCGCTCGTGTACCACTATCGGTGGGTGACGCTTCCCGAGGGCAGCGTGTGGCCGTGGGTCGTCGGGATCGTCGGGATCGATTTTCTCTACTACTGGTGGCATCGCATGAGCCACGTCGTGAATCTGCTGTGGGCCGTGCACGCGGTGCATCACCAGAGCGAGGATTTCAACTTCGCGGTAGCGCTGCGACAGCCGGCGTTCGAGGCGCTGACCATCATCCCGTTCCACTTACCTTTGGCGTTGCTAGGTGTCGAACCTTGGATTTACGTGTCGTGTTACGCCATCGATCTGATCTATCAGTTCTGGATCCACACCGAGCTGCCTCGCAAGCTGGGATGGTTGGAATGGGTGCTCAACACCCCCTCGGCGCATCGGGTGCATCACGGCATCAATCCCAAGTACCTCGACCGCAACTACGGCGGCATCTTGTCGATATGGGATCGGCTCTTTGGAACGTACCAGGTGGAGCAAGAGCCGGCTGTGTATGGCGTGACCCATCCGCTGGCTAGCTACAATCCGCTTTGGGCCAACCTCGCGCCGTTCCGCGACATCGCCCTCCTCGTGCGGGTAGCGGACGGACCAGGCGCAAAGGTTCGTGCTCTCTTCGCGCATCCTGCTTGGCGTCCGGCAGGATTCGACGAGGTGGTGCGCTCGGCGCCGATCGCTCGCGATACCGCCGCAAAATACGACCCGCGCTGCTCCAAGCGGGTCGTCGGCTATGTCTTCACCCACTTCGCGCTGCTCACGGCTTCTGGCGGAGCGTTCCTGACCGCTTCGGAACAGGGCACGCTCGGCGAGCTCGTCGTTCCCGGCGTGCTCATGCTGATCTCTGCGCTCGCGCTCGCCGCTTGGACCGAAGGTCGACGTTGGGCGCTGGCGATCGACCTCGCACGACAGGTGGCGGTGGTTGCCTTCGTCGGCGCTTCTCTCGTTCCGAGACTCGGGTGGGGCGCTGCGCTGGCCGCCTCAGCCGGGCTGGCGTTCGTGCTCACGGCGATCTTCGTCGCGTTCCGACCGAAGTGCGATAGCCCGAAGCGGTAGCGCATGTCCGTGAAAGCCCAGGGCCACCCGTACACGTGCCCGTGCCCCTGCCCGAACAGCACAGAGCGCCGATAGGGCGGCATAGTGCTCACGACTTCGCATAGAGCACGCAACCGTCGCCATGGAAAGGTCTTGGTCCGATTTTTCGGGCACGTGTACGGGAACTTAGCGAAACGCCAAGCACTCTCGCTCGCACGGCCGGCCGGCAGCATGGCAGCAGGCAGCGGACCTCGACACGCGCTTGCGCGTGGCATGGCCGATGCTGCCGATGCTCTAGAGAACCGAAGATTCTGCCGAGGAGGACGACATGAGCACGGTGAGCGAGTTTCTACTGGAGCGCCTCTCCGCCTGGGGTGTGCGCCGGATCTACGGCTACCCTGGGGACGGCATCAACGCCATCATGGGCGCGCTGAACGAGGCCGACGAGTCATTCAGTTTCGTCCAGACTCGCCACGAGGAAATGGCGGCCTTCATGGCTTGCGCCCACGCCAAATTCACGGGCGAGGTCGGCGTTTGCCTGGCGACGTCTGGCCCGGGGGCCATTCACCTGCTGAATGGTCTCTATGACGCGAAGATGGATCACCAGCCGGTGCTGGCCATCGTCGGGCAGGCGGCCTTGCAATCGATGGGCGGCGAATACCAACAAGAAGTGGACTTGGCCAGCCTGTTCAAGGATGTCGCCCACGAATACGTACAGATGATCGTTTCGCCCGCGCAGGTTCGACACGCCGTCGATCGCGCGATGCGGATCGCTCGGTCGCAACGCACCGTTACCTGTCTCATCTTCCCGAAAGACGTGCAGGAGATGAAGGCGGTGGAAGAGCCGAAGCACAAGCACGGCACCGTCCACTCCAGCGCCGCGTTCAGCTCGCCACGGGTCATGCCGAGGCAGGTCGACTTGGCGCAAGCCGCGCGAATCCTGAACGCGGGTCAGAGGGTCGCCATGTTGGTCGGCTCGGGCGCCATCGGCGCGGGGAGGGAAGTCATTCAGGTGGCGGAGCTCCTCGGAGCGGGGGTGGCAAAGGCGTTGCTCGGGCGCGCGGCCGTGCCCGACGATCTGCCGTTCGTGACCGGTTCCATCGGGCTGCTCGGCACCAAGCCGAGCTCGGACATGATGCGCGAGTGCGACACGCTTCTCATGGTTGGATCGAGCTTTCCCTATTCCGAGTTCTTGCCCGAAGAGGGGCAGGCGCGCGGCGTTCAGATCGACCTCGATCCGCGCATGCTCGGCCTGCGTTATCCCATGGAGATGAACCTCGTCGGCGACAGCGCCGAAACGCTGCAAGCGCTGCTGCCGCTGCTCGAACCGAAGCGCGACCGCTCCTTTCGAGAGCAGGTCGAGTCATGGGTCAGGGATTGGTGGAAGGTTCTCGAGGAGCGCGCCATGACCGCCGCCAAGCCGCTCAATCCGCAGCGCCTCTTCTGGGAGCTGTCGCCGCGCATGCCGAACGATACGATTCTGTGTTGCGACTCGGGCTCCTGTGCCAATTGGTTCGCCCGCGACCTCAAGGTGCGAGACGGGATGATGGCGTCGCTTTCCGGCAACCTGGCGACGATGGGCTGCGGCGTTCCGTACGCGATTGCCGCCAAGTTCGCCTTTCCGGAGCGTCCGGTGATCGCAATGGTCGGCGATGGTGCCATGCAAATGAACGGCAACGGCGAGCTCGTCACCATCGCCAAGTACTGGCGTGAGTGGAAAGACCCACGTCTCATCGTTCTCGTTCTCAATAATGGCGACCTCAATCAGGTCACCTGGGAGATGCGCGCGATGGAGGGCGATCCGAAGTACGAAGCATCACAGGACTTGCCGCGGGTCGACTACGCAGGCTACGCGAAGCTGATCGGCCTGAACGGCATGGTCGTGGAGCGACCCGACGATGTGGTCAAAGCATGGGACGTGGCGCTCGCCTCCAATCGCCCGTTCGTCATCGATGCCCACGTGGATCCCGACGTGCCACCGCTGCCGCCTCATATCACCTTCGAGCAGGCGCGCGCTTACGTGTCCGCGTTGGTCAAGGGAGATCCCGATCGGGCCGGCATCATCCGACAAGCGGTGCGCAACATGTTTCCGCGGTTGGCCAAGAAAGCCGACTGAACGTCCCCTGCGCTACACTCGGGACATGGCTTTTGTCCAGCTGCCACCTGCCCTCGACAACCAATGCACGAGCGATCGCGTGCTACGCTCGTATTTGAAGCGCACGCTCGCGCCGGACGTACTCAGCGAGGTCGAGCCATCGCTCGAAGCGATGGGCCTTTTGGCCGGCGGTCCGCTCTACGAGCTTCAGCTCGCGGACCGCTGCAACGAGCCGTCGCTCGTGCAGTGGGACGCTTGGGGCCGCCGCATCGATCACATCGAAGTCTCGCCCCTTTGGAAGCTTGCCGCGCGCCTCGCCGCCGAGCACGGCGTGATCGCGGTCGCCTACGAGCGCGCGCACGGCGAGCTGTCGCGGGTCCACCAATTTGCGCTGGCCTACCTCTTCGACCCCTCCACCGACGTGTACATGTGCCCGCTCGCCATGAGCGACGGGGCGGCCAAGACGCTTCTCTTCCATCGAAATCGCGCGCTCATCGAGCGAGCGGTTCCGAGGCTCACCAGCCGGGATCCTGACCAGGCCTGGACCTCGGGCCAATGGATGACCGAGCGCACCGGCGGTTCCGACGTCGGTCTCACCGAGACCGTCGCGCAAAATGAGGGGGATCGCTGGAGACTCTTCGGCACGAAATGGTTCACCAGCGCCACGACCTCGCCGATGGCGCTCACCTTGGCCCGCCCCGAGGGAAACCCAGGCGGCGGGCGGGGGCTCGCACTCTTCTATATCGAGACGCGCGATGAGCACGGCGCACTCCGCGAGGGAATTTTCGTCAATCGTCTGAAGGACAAGCTCGGCACCCGCAAAGTGCCGACCGCCGAGCTTCTGCTCGACGGCGCGGTCGCGTTGCCGGTGAACGGGCTCGCGGACGGCGTTCGAAATATCGCCCCGATGCTGACGGCAACGCGGATCTGGAATGCGATCGGTGCAGTCAGCGCGATGCGGCGCGGGCTCGCTCTTTCGCGCGACTACGCGCGAAAGAGGATTGCATTCGGCGCTTCGCTTGCCGAAAAACCGCTGCACGTCGAAACGCTGGCCGATTTGCAGGCGGAGTTCGAAGGTGCTTTCCACCTCGCGTTCCGTGCGGTGGAGCTTCTCGGACGCGAAGAAGCCGGCGTGCAGAGCCCTCGCGAAACCGAGGTCTTGCGGCTCGTCACTCCCCTCTGCAAGCTCACGACGGCGCGGCAAGCGGTGACGGTGACCAGCGAGATCATCGAGTCGTTCGGTGGTGCTGGCTACGTGGAGGACACCGGGCTTCCGAGGATCTTGCGCGATGCGCAGGTGCTCTCGATCTGGGAGGGAACGACCAACGTGCTGTCGCTCGATGCGTTGCGAGCGATCGCCAAAGGTGACGCGCTCTCGGCCTATACCGAAGAAGTTTCCTCTCTCGTTTCGGGCGTCAGCGATCCGGAGCTCGGCCGCGCCGGTCGGGTGGCCGTCGAGGCGGCGACGCATGCTTCCACGTGGGCGATCGAGACGGCAGGCAATCCGGCGGCGCTGGAGGCGGGCGCGCGCAGGTTCGCCCTCACGCTGGGCCGCGCACTCGAGCTTGCACTCCTCGTCCGACACGCCGCATGGTCCCTGGAGCACGAGCGAGACGGGCGCGCGGCAGCGGCCGCGGTTCGTTTTGCCTGGCACGGCGTCGACCTTTTGGCCACCGACGCGTCGCTCGAGCCTACATCGCGAGACGCGAGCGCTCTCGCCAACGATACGCCCATCGAGCGTGGCTGAAGGGTGATCCGTTCTCCCACCTCGGGTGTGAATACTTCGCGGCCCTTGCCAGTCTGAACTATCCAGGATACCTAGCGAACAGATCTCCTAGCGAGCCAGGAATGGCTCGGGGTGCGACAGGCAAGAGGAGGCCAGGAGCCCATGCGTCACTTGTGGAATACCATTGCGTTGCTCGCGGTAGTGCTGATCCAGTGTACGAGCAAGACCGAGCCCGCTCCCAAATATCCGGACGCCAACGCTTATTGTGGAGGTCGCGGCGAGGCGGAGTGCAACGACGCCGTGATCGCCGCGTGCGCCTTGCCTTCCAAGGACTCCTGCATCATGAAGCGGCAAGCGGTGTGCAACATGGGAATCCCGCTCGGCCGAGTCTATGATTCGTCGCAAGCCGAAGCCTGCATCGCCAAGGTCTCGGAAGCGTATGCCGATGCAAAATTGACCAAGACCGAAATCGAGGCGTACGACGATGCGTGTGCTCCGCTCTTCAGCGGAACCGGCGTGAAAGACTCGCCTTGTCGCGTGGACGAGGATTGCAAGCTGAGCGACGGCTACAAATGCATTCTCATGACCGTTGCCGCACCCGATGCAGGCGCCGACGGGGGCGGGACGACGGTCAGCGGAAGCTGTCAAGTGCCGAAGACGGTCTCCGGAGGTGACTCATGCGCCGCGATCGATTCGTTCTGCCCAGAAGGCTACCATTGCGGTATCCAGAAATACTGCATTGCCAATAGCTTGGAGGGCGCGATGTGCAGCGAAAGCTTACCTTGCAAGCCGACGCTCAAGTGCTCGGCCGCCGGTACGTGCGAACCGAAGCTCATCGATAGCTCCTCGTGCACGAACGACGACGAGTGCGCGAGCGACATCTGCCTCAAATCCCCGACCGCCACCAGCGGTCTTTGCGTCTCCCAGATCACCCTCGCGCCGAGCGAGCCCTTCTGCGCCTCGGCCCGCTGACACCGAATCCTTGCCCAAAATCTGGTCCGCCAGGCGAGGACTCCGATCGCGATGAAGCCACCGGCGAGCATCGCCTTCTCGACCGGGGATAGCCTGGCATGGGTGCGCTTGCCGAGCGTGGGACCGGAGGTGCTGCGGAGGGCTTGCTGCAACACTTCCGCGAAGTGGAGCGCGTGGCGAGAGCTACCTTGCGCGATCTGCTCGCGACAGCTGAATCCGCTCGCGATCACGAGCGTCGACGCACCGGCCCCCCGGATCGCCGGCAGAAGGACGCGCTCGCCGATCCGCATCGACACATCGTAATGCTCCTTTTCGAAGCCGAACGCGCCAGCCATGCCGCAGCATCCCGAGTCGACGAGCTCCACCTCGAGTCCCATTTTTCGCAGCTGAACGAGCTCGCTCTCCATGTCCAAGATCGACTTGTGGTGGCAATGCCCGTGCACGAGAGCACGCCCTTGGAGCCGGGGCGGTCGCCAACTGCCGGCGTGTTTCTCGAGCAGTTCGCTCAGTAGAAAGACTTGGCCGCTGAGGCGGCGCGCGTTCGGATTGCGCGGAAAGAGGCCGACGAGCTCATCGCGGAACGCCGCGACGCAGCTAGGCTCGAGTCCGACGACCGGGATTCCGGCCTCGATGCTGGGCCCGAGCACCTCGAGGATCGAACCGAGCAGCCGCTTGGCGCGGCCGAGCATTCCGTAATCGTAGAGGGGGCGGCCGCAGCAGAGCGGTTCGTCGTGCACGATGACGCCGAAGCCCGCCTGCTCGAGAACCTCCAGCGCGGCGACGCAGACCTCGGGATGGAAGTGATTGTTGAACGTGTCGACCCAGAGAATGACCGGTCCTCGCTGGTGCTCGACGCCGCCAGGCAGACGCCGGCGCTGGCGTCGATACCACGCTCGGAAGGTCTCCGCGGCGAACTTCGGAATGCGCCGCTCGGGGGCGACCTCGGCGACCCGCTTCGCGAGCGAGGAGAGGCCGGGCGTCTGCGTCACGAAGTTGACCAGGTGCGGCGCCGTCGATGCGGCCCGGGCCCAGAGATCGATGAGGCCGAACGCATACGCGCTGCGCGGCCGGCCGTGCGTCTCGTAATAGTGCGAAAGGAACTCGGCCTTGTACGTTGCCATGTCGACGTTGACGGGACACTCCCCCTTGCATCCCTTGCAGGCCAGGCAAAGATCGAGCGACTCTCGCACGTGCTCGTCCGACCACCCCGCGCGGAGAGGTTCGCCTTGCAGCATTTCGAAAAGGAGCCGCGCGCGCCCGCGGGTGGAATGCATCTCCTCGCGTGTCGCCATGAAGCTCGGGCACATGGTCCCGCCGTCGAGCCGCCGGCACTCGCCCACCCCGACGCAGCGCTCCATCGCATAGGCGAAGCTCCCGTCGTCGTCGGGAAATTGAAAGTGGGTCGTGGGTTCGGTGGGATCATACCGGTCGCCCAGCCGCAAGTTCTCGTCGAGCCGGTAAGGGCGGACGACCTTGCCGGGGTTCATCTTTCCTTCCGGATCCCAGATGTCCTTGAACTCCTCGAAAGCGTGCACGAGCTCGGGGCCATACATTTTCGGCAAGAGCTCCGCTCGCGATTGGCCATCTCCGTGCTCTCCTGAAAAAGAGCCGCCGTGCTTCACCACCAGGTCCGCGGCAGCTTCCACGAAGGAACGGAACCGGGCGATGCCCTCTCGCGTCTTCAGGTCGAAATCGATCCGCGTATGCACGCAACCTTGTCCAAAATGGCCATAGAGCGCGCACGCGTATCCGTATTCGCCGAGCAGCTTGCGAAGACCGCGCAAGTAGCCTCCCAAGTTCTCCGGCGCGACGGCAGAGTCCTCCCATCCTTCCCAGGTATCCTTTTCGCCGGGAACTCGAGCGGTGGCTCCCAAACCCGATTCGCGCACCGCCCAGATCGCCTTCTGCTCGACCGGGTCCTCGAAGAGCTTCATGGTCGGCGGCCGCGCCCCGCGCGAGAGCATCTTCATCGCTGCGTGAGCTCGTTCGAGGGCATCGTGGGCGGTATCCGCGCCGAACTCGACCAGCAGCCACCCTCGTCCTTCCGGTAGAAGCTTCGCCTCGCGCGTGTGCAGTCCCTTTTTCCCCATCCCGCCGACCAGGTGATGGTCCAGCCCCTCGAGCGCGATCGGTCCATGCTCGAGCAGCTTCGTCACCTCGTCGGCGGCCGAATAGATGTCCGGGTAACCGAGCACGAGCAGCGTTTTCTGGGGGGGGCTCCGCACGAGACGAAGCGTCGCGGCGAGCACGATGGCGCAAGTCGACTCGGTTCCGGTGAGGGCGCGCGCCACCTGGAAGCCATTTTCGGGCAACAGTTGATCCAATCCGTATCCGGAGACGCGGCGCGGGATGCGTGGGAATTTACGGCGAATGAGGTCGGCATACCGATCGCCCAACGATCGGAGCCTCGCGTAGATTTCTGCGCGGCGCCCGCCTGCCGCGCGGATGGCTGCAAGGTCACCATCGCTGGTGGCGCCCACTTCCAAGCGCAAGCCTTCATACGTGAGAATGTCGAGACTCTCCACGTTTTCCGAGGTGCGTCCGGCCATGACGGAGTGGGTGCCGCAGGAGTTGTTGCCAATCATCCCGCCCAACGTGCAATGATTGTGGGTCGCCGGATCGGGACCGAAGGTGAGATGTGCGCGCTCCGCCTGGTCGCGCAGCGTGTCGAGGATCGTTCCCGGCTCGACGCGGGCCAGCCGCCGCTCGACGTCGATCCAAAGGACGCGGTTCATGTACTTCGAAGTGTCGAGGACGACCGCGACGTTGCAGCACTGCCCGGCCAAGCTCGTCCCTCCACCTCGCGCCAGAATGGGAACGCCGTGCTCGCGACAAATCGCCGTCGCCCGTATCACGTCGTCACCGTCCCGGGGTACGACGACTCCGATGGGCACCTGCCGGTAATTCGATGCGTCGGTTGCATAGAGAGCCCGGCTGCCCTCGTCGAAGCGGACTTCGCCGCGGAGCGCTGACTCGAGCTGTTTTGCGATGCCGCGCACCGAGCGCGTGGGTGCCCGGCCCTGGCGACGCAGGGCCTTCGGATCGATGAGAGTTCCGGCCATCTTGACACCTGTCCCGGCCCGGCCCGCCTGCGTGCATTCGGCACCCGCGCGGCGGCGACAGGCAGTTGGCGTTGCAAGCTTGACGCCGTCGTTCGCCGGTCTGGGCTGTCTCGCGCAATTGACGAGGTAAGGATACTTACCTCAGAAATGCGCCTCCGGAGGCGCCCCCTGGCGGTGCCCGGCGTTCAGCTCTCGATGAGCGAACGCAGCCTCTTGGCGTGGACCGGATGAGCGAGCTTGCGCAGCGCCTTGGCCTCGATCTGGCGAATGCGCTCGCGCGTCAGCGAGAACTCCTGCCCGACCTCCTCCAAGGTATGCTCGGTCTTCTCCTCGATGCCGAACCGCATGCGGAGCACCTTCTGCTCGCGAGGGGTCAACGTCTGAAGGAGCTTTTGCGTCTGCTCGGCGAGATCGGCGTCGAGCACCACGTCCGCCGGCGAGGGCAAATTGGTGTCGCCGATGAAATCGCCGAGCATCGTGTCGCCTTCGTCGCCCACCGGGGTCTCGAGGCTCAGCGGCTCTTTGGTGATTTCGAATACCTTTCGAATCACTTCGACCCGCACGCCCATTCTGTCGGCCAGCTCTTGCGGCGTCGGCTCGCGGCCGAACTCCTGCACGAAAGAGCGGCTGAGCCGCAGAAGCTTGTTGGTCGTCTCCACCATGTGGACGGGAATGCGAATCGTGCGCGCCCGGTCGGAGATGGCGCGCGAGATGGCTTGCCGAATCCACCAGGTGGCATACGTGCTCAGCTTGTAGCCGCGGCTGTACTGGAACTTCTCGACACCCCGAATCAAACCGAGGTTACCCTCCTGAATGAGGTCGAGAAACTGCAGGCCTCGATTGCGGTACTTCTTCGCGATCGACACGACCAGGCGCAGATTCGCTTCGACCAGCTGCGCTTTCGCGCGGGTCGCGATCTCCTGTCCCAACTTGATTTCGGCATACGTCGCGTGAAGCTCGCGCAATCCGTTCGATCGTTTGTCGCCCCGTTTGCCGTTCTTGCGCAGGGGAGGAGCGGGGACCGATTCCGGAAGGGTGCGAGTCGGCGCGCCGTCTTCCACTTCCTGGATGAGCAGCCTGATCTTGTTCACCAGGCGGCTGATGGTCTTCTTGTTGAGACGCATCTCCATGAGAATCGAGACCATCTTTTCGCGATTCTCTTGGATGCGCGCCTCGAGAGCCTTCTTCTCCGCTCCGGAGGTGGTGGCTTGGATTTCGCGCAGCTCTTCGTTCGTCTTGCAGAGCTGCCGAACTTTGGACATGAGCAAGAGCGCGCGCTCCTCGGCGACCTCTTCGGTCGAACCTTCGTCGTCGTCGGAGTCTCGCTCCTCGTCTTCGACGATTTCGCAAACGCGAATTTTGCCGCACCGCAGATCGTCGCCCATCTTGAGAATCTCGCGGATCAGCGCAGGCGAGTTGAGAATGGCGGTGAGAATCGCGTGTTCGCCCGCTTCCATGCGCTTGGCCAGCTCGACCTCGCCTTCGCGGGTGAGAAGGGCGACGCTGCCGATCTTGCGCAGATAGATGCGGACCGGATCGCTGCTCTTCGCCTCCGGAGTCGCATCGCGCGGTTTGGCAGACTGTTCCGGAGTGGGATGATCATCCGGCAGTTTGGTCTCGACCGCCGAGGCGGGACCAGGCGAATCGAGTGGCTCGAGTTCGAGCGCGAGCGAGTCGTCGATGGACTCGCCCAACAAGTCGCCTGCGCGAGCACGACTCACTTCGTGATATTTGAAAAAAACTTCCGACGTCCCCTCGTGAGGGAGTTCGAGTTCCTGCTTAAGCTCACGCGTTCTTCGGCTCATTCTCGGATTGATTTTGGGTCTCGATGGGTTGGCAGGACGATAGGCTGGGGCGGGGCCGAGTTCTTTTGACACGTTCTTCCCCTGTCTTCGAGCTAGATCAGAACGGTCTTTTTCCGCGGAACGAGAGCACGGTGAGCCGAAAAAGGGTAGCGCGCTTTTCGTGTGGGGGCTTGTCGTACGTGAACGCCTAATACAAGCGCGGCTTCTTGGCTCCAACAAAACAGCCGAGCCGAGCAACTTGGCCCACCCGCTTTCGTGCTGCCCCGGGGCCGAATGGGCCCGTTCACGCGCCGAAAACCCTGAACGCCTCCGATAGGGGGCGGGTGCCCCCTCTGCCGATCCGGAAGCGAAGAATTGACAGGCCGCAGCGGGGCCTCAGCGGAAAAGGTCCCGTTCGGCCGGGCGCATGAGCTCGCGGGCGCTGCCCGGACCGGCTTCATAAGGAAGACCTCGAACGAGGGCGACCGGCACTCGGTTGAGTTTGCCGGATACGAGCCCCGCGGCGGCCGCCACCTCGTCGGCCAACGCTTGTAGGGTCGCTTGAAGCGGAAAACCGTGGGGATCGCGCCGGCCGACGTAGCTGCGCAGCGGTACCAACCCTGCGACGCCGATCGCGACGTTGACGAGCCCTTCTCGCCACGGCCGGCCGAAAGTGTCGCTGATGACCACCGCCGGCTCGGTGCCGCTTCGAGAGCCCAGTCCCTCGCGAATACGGTAAGCCGAGGCGTCGGGGTCTTGAGGGAGGAGCGTCGCCGTCGCCCCGCCGTCGACGTTCGAAACATCGACGCCGCCGTTCGCGCAAACCCAGCCGTGGTGGGTTTCGGTGATGAGGACGCCGCGCTCCATCCGTACGATTCTCCGGCTCTCTCGCAAGACGAGCTCGATGACCCGGGCGTCGCAGCGGTACTCGGCCGCCCACCGGAGGGCAAGAGGTGACGCGACCACCTCGGAAAGCTGGACCAGGCGCCCTTCGGCCTTGGAGATGATCTTTTGGGTGATGACCAGGACGTCGCCCCCGCGCAGCGATTCACCCATCTTGGAGACGCCGTCGACGATGATGGCGGCGAGGTCGTCCCCTTCGACGATCTCCGGAAGGCTTTCGATTCCGATCAGTTCCACCTTCACCGACCCCTCCGCTGCTGCAAAAAACGGTACGTCTGCGTGGGCGACGGTTCTCGTAGGAACAGGTCGAGGTCCTCGGGCGTATCGAGGTCGAGTGCGAGGCCGGGCCGGCGAAGGACCTCGGTGCGAAGTCCGAGCTCCTTCGCGCGCGTGACGTGGGGCAAGAAACTCGGCTCACCGAACCGGAGCGACAGGACTCGGGGAGGTGAGACCAGAGCGGCGTTCGTTCCTCGTTCGTTGTGCGAAGGCACGAACACCACCGCAGGAGCGGGCCCCAAGGCGCGCAGCACATCGGCGATTTCCTGCGCGGTGACCGCAGGGACATCGCCGGGGACGCACAGCATCGCGGTTTCCCCGCGGCCATCGAGCTCTCTGGCCGCGAGCTCGATGGCTGCCGTGTGGCCCTCCTTCGTCGTGTCCTCGAGCAGCTCGGCACCGAAGCGCGCGGCTCGGGTCGCGACCTCCGGTTCTCGCGTCACCACCATGATGCTCGACAGCCCGGTCACTTGGGACAGGGCCGCGAGCACATCTTCCAGCATGGCCAATACGAGCGCGCGCCTCTCCTCTGCTGTCAGCCGTTTCGAGAGCCGAGCCTTCGCCGTCTCGAGGCCCTTGATGGGGACGACGGCGACGGTCACAGGGCCGCCTCGAGCGTTGCCCGAGCGAGGGCGA
This sequence comes from Polyangiaceae bacterium, assembly GCA_036395495.1. Classification (GTDB taxonomy): domain Bacteria; phylum Myxococcota_A; class Polyangia; order Polyangiales; family Polyangiaceae; genus DASWDH01. Next base: position 9,572 of record DASWDH010000145.1, on the reverse strand, counting down.
TCTCTTCGTCGCGGCCGACCATCATGCCGTCGCTTTCGACAGCGCGGATCCCTCGCTCGAAAAGAGGGCCGGTCAAAGCCGCATCGCGGCGGTCGATCACGAGCTGATCGAGCAGGTCGGCATAGCAATCGGCGACGCCGAGCGCGGAAATCTCGAGCCCCTTGGCACGCATCATTTTTCCGGCGGGCCCGCTGACGGCGGCCGAACCGATGACCGGGCTCACGGCGGTGACTCGAGCGCGCGTTTCGACGAGCGCGCGGCGAAGACCGGGGATCGCGAGGATGGGACCGAGGGAACTGATGGGATTCGAGGGGCACAGAATGATGACGTCGGCTGCGCGGATGGCTTCGATGACGCCGGGCGCCGGCCGCGCCCGGTCGGCCCCTTCGTAGCTGACGTCGATGACCTCCGGCTCGCATCGCTCGCGGACGAAAAACTCCTGAAATGCGAGCGCGCCCTGGGGCGTTTCGACGCGCGTGGCCACGCGGTCGTCGGACATGGGAACGAGCTCGCTCTCCAGCCGCATTCGCCGGCGCAGCTCGTCGGTCACCCGCGAGAGACGCATGCCGCTGCGCAGCTGTTCGGTGCGGAAGAGGTGGATGGCGAGGTCTTTGTCTCCGAGGGCGAAGAACGTTTCGTTGCCCAGCATGGCCATTTGGGCGCGACATTGGAAGGTGTCGTCTGTCCGCCCCCAACCTTTGCCTTCGTCCACGAGCCCCGCGAGCGTGTAGCTCACCGTGTCGAGATCGGGCGAGATGTAAAGCCCCCAGAGATCGAGGTCGTCGCCGGTGTTCCCGATGATCGTGAGATCCGACGGTCGCACGACGCAGCAGAGGCCGCGGAGAAACTTGGCAGCCCCCGTTCCTCCGGCCAGCGCGACGAGCTTCATGTCAAAGGAGGCGGCTTGAGTGGGCGCTGAAAGCGGAACTCGGGGGCGAGCGCAAGCTGGTGATAGGAGCCGAACCGCGACTCGGCATCGTCGATTGCGTCGAGGGGGCTTTCGGGCCCGTCGTCGATTTCGGCGTCGAAGACACGCCGAACCGCGTAGGTGCTGGTGCGCTCCGCCGGGACGCGACCGACGTCCCGGATCAGCCGGCGCAGCTCGCGCGGTGCAACCAACTGGCCGTAAGGTGCGCCGGCCGAGGTCGAAATGCTCTCGTTGATGAGCGTGCCGCCGACGTCGTTGGCGCCGCAAGAGAGGAGGTACTGCGCCATCTTCGGCCCCTCTTTCACCCACGACGCCTGGATGTTGCGGAAAGTAGCGCCGAGCATGAGCCGCGCGACCGCGTGCATCTTCACGACCTCGCTACCGGTGGCCCCTTGCCGCACGCCGGCCACCAGGTTCTTCTGGTGCATCGGAGCTTCTTGGTAAATGAAAGAGAGGGGGACGAACTCGGTGAAGCCCGAGGTGTTCTTCTGGATGTCGCGCAGCAGGGCCATGTGCCTCGTCCAATGGCCGTACGTCTCGATGTGGCCGTACATGATGGTCGAGGTGGTGCGAATGCCGAGCTCGTGGGCCGTCGTGACGACGTCGATCCATTGAGCCGTGGTGATGCGGCCCTTGGAGATGACGTCACGGATCGCGTCGTCGAGGATTTCCGCGGACGTTCCCGGAAGCGTATCGTGTCCCGCCTCGCGGAGTGCTTCGAGATACGTTCGCACCGGCACGCCGGCCCGCGTCGCCCCGTAAAGGATCTCCTCGGGTGAGAAGGCATGCAGGTGCAGGTCGGGCAGCTCTTTCTTCAGCGCGCGTACGAGCTCGACGTAGTACCAACCGTCGAGCTTGGGGGGGAGGCCAGCCTGGATGCAGACTTCGGTCGCGCCGAGGTCCCATGCTTCCCGGGCGCGCCGCACGACTTCGGTCGTCGGCAAGAAGTAGCCTTGCTCTTCGCGGTGGTCACGACTGAAAGCGCAGAACGTGCAGTGCTTGATGCAAACATTGGTGAAGTTGATGTTGCGGTTGACGACGTAGGTCACCTGATCGCCGGCCTGCTGGCGGCGCAGCTCGTCGGCGGCGGCGACCACGGCATGGACGTCGAAGCCGCGCGCACGGCACAAGATCTCCCCGTCGGCAGCCGAGATCTCGCCGCCCGAAAGTGCGCGGTCCAACACGGCGCGGACCTCGCGCGCTGGTTCCATCACCAGCTCCTCCACGATTCGAGCTCCTGCCGCACGAGCCCGTCGGTGCCGATCATGGCCAGCGCGCGGCTTCGCATGCCGTCCTCGAGAAACCCGGGGTGGTCGAGAATGTATTCCGGATAAACCGAAAGGCGCTCGCGCAGCTCGAACCCGGCGCCGACGGTGGCATCCCTCAGCGCGACGAGCGCAGGCCATGGGGCTTCCGGGTTGATGTGGTCGATGGTGAGAGGCGAAATGCCTCCCCAATCATTGAGTCCTGCTCGAAGAAGCGCGGGATAGGTGGAAGGGGAGAGGTTGGGGGGCGCCTGCAGATTCATGCGCGCGCCGAGAAGGAGGCGCGCTACGGCCACGGTCTTTTGCAAATCGTCGAAAGAAGCGTGGGGTTCGTCTCGCATCCGGACGCTCGGCTTGGCCCGAAAATTTTGGACGATCACTTCTTGGATATGCCCATATCGATCGTGCATGTCGCGGATGGCCAGCAGCGAGTCGACCCGTTCTTCGGCCGTCTCACCGATGCCGATGAGGATGCCGGTCGTGAAAGGCACGCGCAGCACTCCGGCGAGCTCGATCGTGAACAAACGTCGGCGGGGGATCTTGTCCGGTGCCCGGTCGTGCGCGCCCCCCGCACGGAGCAGCCGATCGGACGTGGTCTCCAGCATGAGACCCAGGCTGGCGTTGACCTCGCGAAGTGCGCGAATGTCGCGCTCGCCCATGAGACCCGGATTCGAGTGCGGCAACAGCGTGGTTTTTTCGACGACCGCGCCGCACGCCGCCCGCAAATATCCGAGCGTCGTGTTGTGGCCGCGCTCGGCGAGCCAGCGTCGGTGTTCCGGAAAAACGGCTTCCGGACGATCTCCGAGCGAAAAGAGAGCCTCCTTCACGCCGGCGCGCTCGGCGCGGGCGGCGAGCTCCAGCACTTCTTCGATCTCCATCGTGCGAGCGCCGGGCTCGCCGGGATCGCGCCGAAACGTGCAGTAGCCACAATAGTCTCGACAGAGCGTCGTCAGCGGTACGAACACCTTCGCCGAAAACGTCACCCGGCGACCGTGCCCTTCGTCGCGCAGGGCAGCCGCCGCTTCCAGCAGGACGTCGATCTCGCCTGGCGGCGCGTGCACCAACGCATAGCCGTCCTCGCGCGAGAGCCGGCGCCCCCTTCGCGCCTGCTCGAGGATGGCCGCAACGGAGAGCTCGTGTTGCCAGGCCGCCTGCATGGGAGGCTGATACTACTACTCGCTCCGACTCAGAGGTAAATAGACCCCGGGTAGGGGTGTTGCATCAGCTGATCGACGGCATAAACGCCGACTTTCCCGAGCACGCTCATGACCAGGGCGGCGATCAAGGCGGTGCCGAAGCTGCGGATGTCGAGCCTGGACGTGAGTGCATCGGTAATCTTGAGGAGGATCGCGTTGACGAACCACTTGGTCAGAAACGACAGCAAGAAGCCGATGCCGAGGGTCACAATGCCGAAGAAATAGTAGAGGATTGTCCCAAGCAAGAAGTTGACCACGCCGAAAATCGCCGCGACCACGATGGCGTTCCACAGGCCGGTAAGCCGAAAGCCCGGGACAATTCTTGCAGTGAGCCACACGGCGAGCGAGAGAACGAACCAGTGGAGTAGGAGCTGCACGCCGGGAATGCTAATCATCCTCGTTCGGTGCGCCAAGCCCGAAACTACGAGATCGCACACATCAACGTGAGGAGCAGCGTGAAGATGGGCCGCCATGTCTACTTGTTCGGGGGTGGGAAAGCCGATGGCGATGCGAGCCAGAAGGAACTTCTCGGCGGCAAGGGAGCCGGCCTGGCCGAGATGACCCGCCTCGGGATACCGGTTCCTCCTGGGTTCACGATCACGACACGAGTCGCAGTCGAATATGCCCTGCGGGGCCGGGAGCACGCCATCACCGACGAGGTTCGAGCGGAGGTGCGGTCCGCGCTCGCACACATCGAAGCGATCATGGGTCGGAAGCTCGGCGATCTCAAAAAGCCGCTGCTCGTTTCCGTCCGGTCGGGCGCGCGCGCGTCGATGCCCGGCATGCTCGATACCGTGCTCAATCTCGGAATCAACGACGAGGTCGCGCATGTACTCGGACGTGAGATGGGCAGCGAGCGTTTCGCGTTCGACGCGTATCGTCGCTTCATCATGATGTATTCCGATATCGTCTTGCACGTTCCACGCAGCAAGTTCGAAGAGCACCTCGATCGCATTCGCCAAGAAGTGGCTTTGAAGGGCGGTTTGCCCGCTTCGCAATGGAACGCCGAAGAACTGAAACGGCGCGTGCCCGACTCGGACATTCCGGCCGCCGAGCTCGAAAAATTGGTCACCATCTACAAAGACGTGGTCAAGGCTGAAACGGGCCGCCCGTTTCCCGAAGATCCCGAGAGCCAGCTGTGGGGCGCGATCTTCGCCGTCTTCGAGAGCTGGAACAATACGCGCGCCAAGACGTACCGCAAAATGCACGGCATCCCCGAAACGTGGGGCACGGCATGCAACGTACAGGCGATGGTCTTCGGCAACCTCGGAGAAGATTCGGCGACCGGGGTCGCATTCACCCGCGATCCGTCGACCGGTGAGAATCGATTTTTCGGCGAGTGGCTCCCCAATGCGCAAGGCGAGGACGTGGTTGCCGGCATTCGTACCCCGCTGCCGCTTCGTCGCGGCGCCGAGGGATCGGCGGGGACCGAGTCCGACGCGTCGCTGGAAACGAAAATGCCCGAGGCCTTCGAGGAATTGGTGCGGGTACGCGACCGTCTGGAAAAGCATTTTCGCGACATGCAAGACATCGAGTTCACCATCCAGCGCGGCAAGCTGTTCCTGCTCCAGTGCCGCACCGGCAAGCGCACGGCGCGTGCGGCGGTGCGGATGGCCGTCGAAATGGTGAAGGAAGGGCTCATTTCGAAAAACGAGGCGATCCTCCGGGTCGACGCCTCTTCGATTGATCAGCTCCTACACCCCGCGCTCGATCCCAAAGCGCCGAAGACCCTGCTCGCGCGCGGCCTTCCGGCCAGTCCGGGTGCGGTGAGCGGCCAGGTGGTGTTCACTGCGGAGGACGCGGAACGTCGCGCGGGGCAGGGGATCGGCGTCATTCTGGCGCGCGTCGAGACGTCGCCGGAAGACGTGCATGGCATGAAGGCGGCGCTCGGCGTGCTGACCGCGCGCGGTGGAATGACCAGCCATGCGGCGGTCGTGGCGCGCGGCATGGGCAAGTGCTGCGTCGCCGGATGCTCGGCAATCAGCATCGACTATCGCGAGCAGGTGATGATGATCACCCTCTACGACGACCAAGGCCGCAAGAACGATACGCTGCGCGTCAAAGCGGGCGACGTGATCACGCTCGATGGCTCGACGGGCAGCGTGTACCTCGGTGCCGTCCCCACCGCGCCCGCGGCATTGAGCGACGAGTTCGCCGAGCTGATGCAGTGGGCAGACGCCACGCGCACGATGCGTGTTCGAGCCAATGCCGATACGCCTCTCGACGCCCGCACGGCACGCAACTTCGGGGCGCAAGGCGTCGGCCTTTGCCGAACCGAGCACATGTTTTTCGACGGCGAACGGATCCCGGTGATGTGGGAGATGATCCTCGCTCCGACGCGCGAGGCGCGCGAAAGGGCGCTCGCCAAGCTGCTTCCGTTCCAGCGCGGCGACTTCGTGGGGATCTTTCGCGAGATGAGCGGTCTTCCGGTCACCATTCGTCTACTCGACCCTCCGCTGCACGAGTTTCTGCCGCACGAATCCGCCCAGCTCGAGAAGCTCGCCCTCGATACCCATACGCCGCTCGCGGATCTGAAAAAGCAGAGCGTCGAGCTGCATGAATTCAATCCGATGCTGGGCCATCGCGGCTGCCGTCTGGCGGTCACCTACCCCGAGATTTATGCCATGCAGGTGCGCGCGATCCTCGAAGCTGCGTGCGAGGTTGCCGCGGCCGGGGTGGAAGTCCTGCCCGAGATCATGATTCCGCTGGTCGTGACGCGACCCGAGCTCGAGCGAATGCGTGAGCTCGTCGACAGGACCGCCGAGCAGATCTTCGCGGAAAAGGGGCGCAAGATTCCCTTCTTGTTCGGTACGATGATCGAGTTGCCGCGGGCCGCGTTGCTCGCCGACGATCTCGCGCACTCGGCCGATTTCTTCTCGTTCGGCACCAATGATCTGACGCAAACCACGATGGGGCTTTCGCGGGACGACGCGGGCAAATTTTTGCCCGTCTACGTCGAGCAGGGCCTTTTCCCTGGCGATCCTTTTCAGTCGCTCGACGTGGCCGGCGTTGGCTCCCTGGTCCGACACGCCTGCGAAAAGGCGCGCTCGGTCAAATCCGATATGAAGCTCGGCGTCTGCGGCGAGCATGGCGGTGACCCCGCCTCCATTCACTTCTTCCACGCGCAAAAGCTCAACTACATTTCCTGTTCCCCCTTCCGCGTTCCCATCGCGCGCCTGGCCGCAGCCCAGGCGTCGCTCTCCGAGGCGACCAGCGATTCGACTGCTTAGGCGTCCAACGGGCGCCCTAGCCCTTTTCAGAGGAACTCGAGGTAAGTATACTTACTTAGAAGAATGCGGCGTTTTTCGAGCGGTGAGCACGGCGATGTAAGCATACTTACCTCAGAAATGGGCTCGAGAGAGCAACCCCCGGCTGCACCCCGCAAGCCCACCCCTCAAGAAGGGAGGAGGCGCGTCCCGAAGAGCCAGTCGCAGATGGGGAAGGTGATGTTGAAGTTGCCGGAGGTCATGCGCGCCGGATCGTGGTGGCCCTGATGATGGGTGCGTAGGCGCCGCAGAACGCCGATCTTGCCGAGCACGCCCTGGGTTGGCGTGTGGTGGCAAAGGTGCAGCCACTCGTAGGTCAGAAAGTAGCTCATCGCGGTGACGACGTAGAGCAGGGCCACGTTACGCGTGCTGACGAGGAAGAGGACGGCCCCGACCGGTGCGGCCACCCCGCCGAGAAAGAAGAGCAACATCAACGGAGGAAAGAGCACCATCTTGAAGTCACGGGTTCCTTGGTAGGTCATCGACTCGTGCGTGTAATAACGATGGTGCTGCTGCGTGTGGCGCTCGAACAAGAGCGAAAGACCCCGCCGGCGGCGATGCATGGGACCTTTGTGCCCCATGTATTCGACGTAATTGGCAAAAAGGAAGGTGATTGGCACGGTGAGAAGCTCGACCACGGTGGGGGCCTCGACCTGCGACGCGGCGAGCGCGATGACGGCGAGCGAAGCCAAGCTCGTGAATGCGAAATGCAACACGCCCGAGTAGCGGGGTCCGATGTGCTCGTTTCGGTAGGCGTCGCGAAAGGCGGCTACGGAATGAGTGTCGACCTTATCGCCTGCCATCGATGACGCAGTCGACTTTGAAGTGTTTCATCCCCGACGAATCGACGGTGTAGGGAGGCCGGCACGGATCGCGCGGCTCGATTGTTGCGGAGGTGGCGGTCGGACGGGGGGCCGCACGCGATGGTGCTGGCCGCGCCCCTTGGGCACCCTTGGGAACGGTTTTGTCGGGCAAGATCGCTCGAGCTGGCTCGGCTACCGCTTCGACCGGTTTGTCGACCGGCCCGGCGACCTCGGCCGCCACGACGGCGGGCAGTGCCGGTGCGGCAGCCTGCGCGGGTAACGAGGGGGGTACCATCGCCGACGGCGCGTGTCGCAGGCGCATGACCGCGAGCGTCGCGCTGGCAGCAGCCGCCACGACGACGAGCGCACCCATGATGCGGGCGCCTCGGCGCTTTCGCACCGGTTCGAAGGGACTCGAGATCGTTCCGCTCGAATCGGACCTGGCGAAAGAGGTTGCCCCGCGCCCGACCTCGACCGCGGGGTGCTCGGACGGATGGGGGTTCACCACCCGCGTGAACGGTTCTCTTCCATCGAGCAGCGCCCGCGGATGGTTCGATTCGGAGCTGGCCGGAGGATCGGAAGGGGTGGCGTTATCGAGCTGGGCGATGTAGCGCGCGCGCCTCGACAGTTGGTCCGCGGCGATGCTCGACACCCAATCGCCCACCTCACTCGGAGCGAGCAGCCCCACGTGCTGCTGGAGCGCCAGCGCCATCTCGCGCGCCGAGCTGAAGCGCCGGTCCGGATCGCGATCCATTCCGCGCATCGTGATCGCCTCGAGAGCCTCCGGAATCTCGGGCACGAGGGCGCTCGGCGGTGTCACCGCGCTGGATAGAACCTGCGCCAGTACCATCCCGTCGTTTTCACCATCGAAGAGTCGCACGCCGGTCAGCGTCTCCCAGAGGACGACGGAGGCGCCGTAGACGTCCGAGCGTCGATCCGCTTCACACCCGTGGATGCGCTCGGGCGCGAGGTAAGCGGTTTTGCCTTTGACCTGTCCTTCGCGCGTCGTTTGCAAGCGCCCCGCCGCTCGGGCAATGCCGAAGTCCAAGACGCGGGTCACGCCGTCGGAGCCCACCAGGACATTTTGCGGAGAAACGTCACGATGGATGAGCCCGAGCGGCTCTCCGGATTCGCTGGTCGCTTCGTGGGCGGCATGGAGCCCATGAAGAAGACCGCAGGCCACCGAGCATGCGATGCCCGGGGGCACTTGCACCCCCTGAAGCCGCGCGAGCCGAATGAGTTGAGCGAGCGACTCGCCATGCACGTACTCCATCACGAGAAAGAGCTCGCCGGCCTCCTCGACGACGTCGAGCGTCGCCACCACGTTGGGGTGCTGCACGCGTGCCGCGAGCCGCACTTCGTCGAGGAACATCGACACGAACTCGGTCTCTTTCGCCAGCTGAGGGTGCAGCCGCTTGATCGCGACCATGCGCGAAAACCCGGCCGGCCCGAGAAGGCGCCCAAAATGGACCGTTGCCATGCCCCCGGAGGCGATCTCGCCGTACAAAGCGTAGCGACCCACGATGAGAGCGCGGGGGCCGTCGGGCGGCGGCGGCGTGCGATTCCTGGTCAGCAACGTGCCCGGAGTTGGGCCCCAGCGTCCCGGTGCTTGTGACAACGACTCTGACCTCGACCGCATCGTTCAAAACCCATCAAGTCAAGATCGCGTAGGGGCGGGGCGATCCACCCGTAGCGATTTTTTCGATATTGAGACGGCCAAACGGAGGGCGGTGCCTACGAATACGTCGTGAGGCCCCGTGCGGACCACGTGCCGTCTTCCGGCTGGTTCTCACAGTGTCGCACCCTAGCATGGACATGAAGACAGTGTCTTCAGCAGCTCGAGCGGGCTGCTAACCCAGGGTTGGCATGCGTGGGTTGCGGACAGCGCCGCCTGCGGTCGAGCTGGCAGAGTGCCCAAGAATTCGACAGGGTAGTAGCCGTCGCTCGTTCCCCTGGGGGGCTCGCCGGGCCTCCGGTGCCAAAATTGCAGAGAAACTCGGGGTATTGATGTGACGGCTGGTAATGGCTTGTTGGGAGAAGGCTTGTTCGCGCGAAACCGTACTTCGAAGCTCGCCCTGCTGCTCTGCGCGGCCACCTTCGCGTTTGCGCCTTGG
>DASWDH010000144.1:0-3566 GCA_036395495.1 Polyangiaceae bacterium | reverse complement strand
GTCTACGAGCCGTCCGTCCACGAGGCAGGGTTGGAGACCGAGGTCTTGCCGGCTGCCGATGGCGAGCTCACGCTGGCGATGACCGACGGAGGGTGCACTGGCGCAGGTTGCACCCCATGCACGAGTTCAGCCGAATGCTCGTGCGCTACGTACGCAAGTCACACCTACCGGTTTTGCAGCGTCAGCCGCACCTGGAGCGACGCCGAAGCACAGTGCGAGCTCGCAGGGATGCGCCTCGCCCGTATCGATGGTGCCCTCGAGAATGCGTGGATTCGATCGACGGCCGACGGATGGGGGATCGGCTATCTGTGGCTCGGAGCCGAGGACCCCTTGCAGACGTCGCAGTGGCAATGGCCTGATGGAACGGTCTTCTGGATCGGCGCGGCGAACGGCGCGCCCGTCGCCGGCCTTTACAACGATTGGAATGCCTCCCACCCTACTGGGACCAACGCCCGAAGCTGCGGCGGCATGCTCACCGGCCAATACGCGAGTCAATGGGATGACCGCTCGTGCAGCTCGCAGCTTCCGTACGTCTGCAAGGCGTACTGATCCTCGCCGTCAATGCGCGCGTCTTGCCGTGATCGGAATCCGAAACGAAACGGCTGCCGGTTGCGGACCGAAATCGGTGCCGCGTGCCACCTGTGCAATACATCCACCGAGCGGCGTTCCCGCGAGTGCGGCCGGCTGAACTTGCGTCGAGACCACACGGCCGTCGGCGCCGACTTCGAAACGCACCGAGATTTCGGGGTTGCCCGAAACCTCGCTCGCGTGTTGCGAAAAACAGCGAGCGATCTGCGGTTCCTGTCGTGCGAAAGCGCGGGTCAATGCGTCCGGCCGTGACTTCGCCGATGTACCTTTTGCTCCTGCGGGTGCGCCGGGTACCGTCGTCTTACCGGAGCTCGAAACCGCGTTGGGTAGCGCCGGCTCGATCGTCGGGCCCGTCTCCAGAGCCGATGTTTCGGGTGCAGGAGCCGGGATCATCTGCGCGCTCAGACCGATGGGAGCGACGGACCCTTCCACGAGAAAGACACCCGGCAAGGGAGCAGCGGTCGGCCTGCCCTTCATCAACATGGCTCCCGCGGCGGCTCCCGCAGCGCTCACCCCCACCAATGCGCCCACGACAATCCCCTTGCGACGCTCGAGCAGAAGGCGCGGACGGCTGATCGACTTCACTGTCAGGGTCGGGACAGTCGGCGGATCCGTACGTCGCAGCCGCGACGGCGGAGCAACGGAGATCTTCTGGACAGGTTCGCGCCATTTGCGGTCGAGCGTGGCAAGGTCGGCCGCCTTCAGCGAGATCGCCATGCCGGGGTCGTTGAAATCGCGCGCGGCAGCTTCGGCGAGCGCCTTGGCCGCGTCGTCGGCCGGCACCTTACGAACGCTCCGAAGACCCTGGGCGAACTCCAGCGCGTTCTGGTAGCGCTGCTCGGGTTCCTTGGAGAGCGCCTTTTGCAGGACTTCGTCCAAGCCGCTGGGCACGTCTGGCCGGCTTGCCTGCACCGACGTCGGAACGTGATCGATGACGCGCCAAGCGGTCGTGGCGACGTCCTTGGCCCCGAACTCGTTCTTTCCGGTCAAGAGCTCGTGGAGAACGACGGCGCAGCTGTAGAGATCGCTTTGCGGGCTAGGGTCACCCATACGAAGAAGCTCGGGCGCCATATACGAGAAGGTTCCCTTGAGCGCCCTCTTGTCCTCGGCAGAGGTCTTGTCGGTGCGCATGCGGGCGATGCCGAAGTCAGTCAGCTTGATGCGCCCCTCGGTATCGATGAGCACGTTGCTCGGAGAAACGTCGCGGTGCACGATGTGCAGAGGCTCCCCGTCGGGCCCGGTCAAGTTGTGCGCGTAGTTCAGTGCCTCGAGCACCGAGATGACGATGTGGATGGCGGGCTCGATGGGAAAAAGCCCTCGGGTGCGACGGACGTAGCGGTTCCAGCGCCCAAGATGGAAGCCATGAACGTACTCGAGCACCATCAGGTAGGCGCCCTGCTCCTCGGCGAAATCGAGAATGCCGACGATGCCTGGATGGCTGAGGTTCGACATGATGCGGGCTTCTCGCGCGAACATTCCCACCAAGCCCTCGTCGCCGACCAGATGCGGCAAGATGCGCTTGATGACGACCGGCTTGATGAAGCCCTTCGCGCCTTCCGAGCGAGCCAGATAGATCACGCCCATTCCACCCGTGGCCAGGCGATGCACAATGCGGTACCGACCGAGAACGATGCGACCAATCAGATCGTCTGCATCGCCGATCACGGTTCCCCCTTGGGCAGCTTTCGCAAGTAGTAGTGCACACCGTGCTTGGGATGGGTGATCCGAATGGCCAAAGAAGTGTCGCCTGGGTTCGCCGCCGCGTCGCCGCGGAAACGGAATTGCGCATCGAGAGGGATCTCCGTGCCGCCCACGGTGACGCTGGCGCCTTCGGTGGCGACACCGGCCACGGTCACCGTACCTGCGATCGGCGCCCCATCGGCCGGCTCCTGGATCTGGGCGGCGGGAGCGGCGTTGTCGAAATCGATGCGCAGCGCGGTCTGCGGCGAGCGATGGGCGGAGTCCCCCGGAATTTCGAACCAAAAGCGGTATTTGCCTTCGCCGAACTCCCCCGACGCAAACTTGACGCTTGCGGAAGCGGCCGAAACGTTGCGCGGCGTCCCGTGCTCCTGCTCGATGCGCAACATGTAAGACGAGGCCGGCGTGGCGCTCGGCCAATTGAAAGTAAGCTCGGGCAAGAGGTTCTGATAAAGGACGGTGTAGTGTCGGCCGTCGGCGTCGATGGAATTATGGGGAGCGACGCGGGGTACGCGGGCGGCGCCGGAATCTTTGGTGACGCGAATCAATCCCTTTGCCGGCGAATCTTCGGTCGTTCCGCTCTCGTCGATGCACCGCACGCGGTAGCGGTTCGCGCCGGCTCCGGCCAGAACCACGGCGCTCCCCGAACCACGGAATCGGGCGCTGCCTTTCTTCGACCGGCCCGAGGAACCCGTCACATCCACCTCTCCCCGACCCTTGCAAACACCCTGGAACTGAACTCGGACCGCGGTCGGTGCGGCGGGATCGTGCACGACGGCCGATTCGCCTGCGGTGATCGACAAATCCGCCCGGGTGAGTGGAGTTTCGACGACGTCCAGCGTGCCGTCGCGCCCGAGCGTCGTCGATTGACCCGTTGCCAGCACCGTCCGGTCGTTGCGGCCTCGGATCTCGACTTCGCCGCGCTCCGAGCTCACGTCGGTTCCTCCGCCACGACGAACGGATACATCGGCCTGACTTCCCGCCCGTGCGATGATCGAGCCGCCCGGAACGTCGATGCGCACACTGGCGCCGGCAGCGTCGAGGGCGGCTTGCCCCTCGAGCGTCGTGACGAGCGACCCTTCGGGCCCGCCGATGATCGTCTCCGCCTGCCCGCGCACCGACACTCGTTCGCCGCCGCGGCGCACCGACATCGAGGTTGCCTTGGGCAAACGCACGCGTGTGCCTTCGGACAGGTCCGTATCCCCTGACCCCAATGGACCCCACGGCTTTCCCAACGGCCGCACTTGCGCTCCCTTGCCCTCGACGGACACGGTGATCGT
>DASWDH010000143.1:0-5102 GCA_036395495.1 Polyangiaceae bacterium | reverse complement strand
CTTCTCCCACATGGGCGCTCGCCCGAACGCAGTCGAGCGCACTTCGCGCCTCGCTCTCGCGAAAGCCGAGCGATCGCAGCACTTGGAATGCTTATTCGTGTAGAGCCACCGCACGAGGATCGAGGACGCGGCCGTAGTTCGAACCGTCGGCGTGCCGAAAGACGAGGCCGGCGGACACCCGCCCTTCGATGATCAGCTGCCCGCGGTGCAGCGCGCGGTGATGGGCCCCGCACAGCACACAAAGGTTCTCCGGATCGTGATCGCCACCTTCCGAACGAGGCACAACGTGGTGAAGGTCCACAAAGACGGCTTGGGCGCAGCCTGGAACGACGCACCGTCCGCCATCGCGCCGCATGACCTGACGCCGGATGGCAGGCGGCACGTCTTGCCACGCGCGCGTGGGTTGCGCGCCCACGGGGGCGCCGGCCGTCTCGTCTTCTCGAGAGTCCTGCGTCTCTGTTTCGCTCACGTCATCGCATGGACCCGACCGACCGCGATCGATCCGCCCCAGGAGCTGCGCGTCGCAGCCGGCCATCTCGACGATCTCGGACCCAACCTCCACCAGCTCACCACGCCCCTGTTGCCAGCCGCGACCACACTCGCCGCAGACTGTCAGCGCGATCTGGTACCCTGCCCTTCCTTCGTCGATCGGACCACCAAGAATCTGACGTGCCAGAAGCAGCAGAGACGCGTCGTCATCGAGCGAAGAACCGGCATCTCGGCGAAGCTTGCCCATTGCCTCACGAAACATCGCGTAAGTTTCCGCCGAAACGTCGAAGCGCAGCACGTGGCGTCGCAGCGACGAATCGTGTGGATCATCGGGCCGATCACCAGGCCTGTGACCCGCCACGAGCTCCTCGATCTGTCGGAGCGTGCGTCCGCGGGTGACCTCGAGCCAGGCGTGCTCGTTCTCCGGTGTCGCCACGCGCGTGAGCTCGCGCACGACCGACCAGCTCACCGTTCCGTCGCGAAGGGCTTGCCCGAGCTCGGGTAGCCGCTCGAGCGCCTCGGCCACCCGCAGCCGTTCCTGGGTCGTGCGAGGTTGATAGCCAAGAACACGCTCGATGTATTCTCGGAAACTTCCGAACCCAAGATGTAAGTGAACGCCTGACCGAAGGGCATCGAGCAACAACGCGCTCTCCTCCCAATCGAGCCGTGCACGGCACTTCGCCAGACGGGACAGCTCCTCATGGGCACGTCGCCAATCGAGCTTGCCGGTACGCGATCTTTCGTTTGATGTCTCATGTTGAGGTAGGTGCTCGTGCATCATGCCGCGTTGATTACCATGACAATTTTCATTGCCCGGAGCATCGGTTACGAGCCCCGATCATTGCCCGATCGAGGCGACGCATCGTTTCGAGTGCAAGATCGCGCGGGCGTGTCACTCCGAGGCAGCATGGGTGTGTCCTGAGACGATCGACGATCGCCGGCGAGACTCCGCGCGCAACCTGTCAAGCAAAAAGATCAACACATGCACGGAGAGGCGCCCAGGGCCCGATTGTCAGCGGCTGCGCCTTCTGCGACGCTCGTCGGCAAACGGAGGGTGCCATGGAAGCCAAGATGATCGAGTTCGCCCGACCCGACGGGAAGAAGGCTCCTGGTTATCTCGAGATGCCATCTGCCGGCAAAGATGCGCCCGGTGTCGTCGTGATTCAGGAATGGTGGGGACTCAACGACCAGATCAAGGGTGTGGCCGATCGGCTGGCCAAGGCAGGATACCGCGCGCTCGTGCCCGATCTGTTCCGGGGCAGAATCACCAAAGACAGGGACGAAGCCAGCCATTGGATGGGCGGGCTCAATTGGGCGGACGCCACCCAGCAGGATATTCGCGGCGCCGTTCAGCACCTGAAGAGCTGGTCACCGAGTCGAATCGCCGTACTCGGATTCTGCATGGGAGGCGCTCTCACGATCGCGGCCGGCGTCAACATCCCGGAGACCGACGCCGGCGTCTGTTTCTACGGCATTCCTCCGCGCGAAGCCGCCGATCCGAGCAAGGTCCGCTTCCCCATGCAGTTTCACTTCGCGACGAAGGACGACTGGTGCAATCCGGCGGCGATTGCGAAGCTCGAAGAAGACTTGAAACGGGGCAACGTATCGTACGAGCTTTACCGCTACGAGGCGCAGCACGCCTTCACCAACGAAGCGCGTCCCGAGGTCCACGATCCTCAGGCGACGAAGCTCGCCTGGGATCGCGCGTTGAAGTTCTTGGGCGCGGTCCTGCAGGGCTGAGCTCTTGGTCAGCCGAGAGACCATGATCGGCCCGATCGATCAGGATCACCGCGATCCATCGCTCCAGTCACACTGATGATCTTCAGCAGGAGAGGTTCGAGCCCGGCGACACCGACAAGATCGCGCAGTACGACTGATAATGCGAGATGCGATCTTGCACCGCGTCGGTGGCTTTGCCGTCACACTCGACGCCCCCGTTGATGATGCGGATCGTCATACCGAATCCTTTGCCCTCGAGCATCGCCGAGTGGCAGGTACCCACACCGGTCGGATTCGATTGGGTCCAGAACCACAATGCCGTCTGCCATGAAACGGTCGGGTTGCTGGCGACCAGACCGGGGTTGTTCAGCAGATCGAGCCCGAGCGCGGTTCCGCACGCCCCGTAGTTGTAGTTCCAACTGATCTGCAGCGGACCGCGGCCGTAATATTGTTGTCCTGGCGTGCAGGGATACGCTCCGGGCGAACAGTAAAGGTCTTTCGCGATCTGTTCGATGTAGCGAAGTTCGCCGGTCTCGCGCGCCACGTTGCCGAAAAACGCCGCGAGCTCCTGCTTTCGCTGGTCCTGCGTCCCTTCGCTCGCGAAGCTCGGAAACTTCTTCGCCGCGTCGATCAACGACGCGTACGTGTAAAAGGAGTTTCGCCTCGGGAAGATCTGGTTGAAGAGTGATTCGCTCAACACCGCGCCGAGCGTGCTCGTGCCCCTCGTTCCGGCATCGGTGCGCGCACCGCCCATGCCACCACTACCGCCCGAGCCCGAAGAGCCGCTCGAACCGGTGGTGGTCGATGATGCCCCGACGCTCGTGGACGTCGAGCTTGTCGAGGTCGAGCTTGCCACGTTCGTCGAGCTCGTCGTCGACGAACCTCCCATTCCCGTCCGACCGCCCGTCGATCCACTCGCATCAGGCTCGTCGAAATCTTCCGCTGTGGTGCCAACTGTCCCTTCGCACGCGAAGAATGCGAACGCGAGCAGGAACAAAACCCGAACGCTGAACGTCGAACTCCCGTGCGCGGACATCGAAGCAGAAACACTGCAGAAACCACACCAACGCGCGGTTCGGGATCCACCCGATCCATGCAGGTCAGTTTTTGCCTCGGCATACGGCGCAGCAAGGTGGCACGAGCCGTGCGACACTGGGGCTCATGACCGATAGGAAGATTGCCTAACCGATGCCGAGCGAACGCCTTCTTCAGAGACGGACGTTCATGAAGCTGGTCGGGTTGGGCGTCGGGGTCCCGCTCGCGCTTCGCATGGCGAAAATGGCGGTCGCGGCCCCCATCGCGCGGCCGACGCGACTCTTCATCATGTACATCCCGCACGGGATGCCCGACGAGCACTTCGATCCGGGCGCGAGCCTTACGCTCGTGAAGGACGGGCCGCGCATCTTGGATCCCCTCGCCGGGTTTTCGAACTACGTGACCGTCCTGCGCGGCATCGCCATGAACGACGGCGCGACCAACCACGCCGCCATCCGCGCCACTCTGACCGGTTTCACCGACGGCACGCGAACCGACTCCATCGACTACTCGATCGCAAAAGCACTTCGGGTGACCGCCCACGCGATCGGCGTCGTGCCCTATAGCTCGGGTGCTGGTTTTACCTCCGACTCTTTTCTGATCCGGCACGGCGACTGGGTGTCGCCCACCGCGAGCCCCGACAGCGCGGCGCAAGCCATGCTGCAGGGAATCGGCACGTCGACGCCCACCCCCACCACGCCGACGATCGACGAGTCGGTCTTCCGCCAGGAAGCGCTTGCCCTCACCGAAAAAGAGCTCGACTCATTGCACCGAGCGGTGACCGGGCTCACGTCGGAACAGACGAAGCTGCAGATCCATCTCGACGCCGTTCGCAAGCTCAAAGACGCGGCTCGAAATCCCACCGGTCCAACCTCGATCAGCTGCACGACCCGGCCGACACTGCCCGCGCTGGAAGCCGCGAGGGGGCTCTCGCCGCTCGATCAGAAGAACTTTCGCAAGATCCTGGACGCACACCTCGAGGTCTCCGCGGCCGCCATTGTCTGCAACTCGGCACGCGTCATCACCCTGCAAAACATGTGGGCCAACTCGGACATCAATTTCGGCTTCGAGGGGGGACCAGCCGTTGCCAAGGGTCACCACGATCCGGTGTCCCATTCCTGGGACGCGGCGGGCCGCGACGAGTTCCGCCAATGCCAGCGGTGGTTTTACGAGCGGCTCGTCGACAAGTTCTTGACGCCGCTCAGCGCGAAAGACCCGAGCGATCCCGATCACACCGTTCTCGACAACACATTGGTGCTCATCTGCAGCGAGGTTTCCGACGGCGCGAACCACAACTCGGATGCATCGAAGATCTGGGTCGGCGGCAAAGAACAGTCGAGCTATTTGCCTTTCGTGCTCATCGGCGGCGCGGGGGGCTATCTCCGAGCGGGCCGCGTCGTCGACGTCCAGCGCAAGCACGTGGACGTGCTCGCCACCTTGAGCGACGCGATGGGCGTTCCTGTCTCGACGATCGGCGGCCAAAACGTGAGCGCCATCTCGGAGCTCAAGGCATGACGGCGGCGAGAGCTTGCCTGGCTGCCGTATTGGCTTCGCTCGTCGCAGCCTGCAACGGTTCCATCGACAACCGACTCGAGGGGCACGGTGAAGATGCCGGCACGAGCGCAGATGGCGGCGTCGTTTTGGGAGGAAGCGTCACCGGGATCAAAGATCGCTGCCCGGAGTCCAAAGCCGGTGCTCCGGTGCTGCGCCGCCTCACGCGCCAGGAGCTGCAAAACACGATTGGCGACATTTTCCCGGAGATTGCCGGCGACTGGGGCGGCGTGCAGCTCGGGCCCGATCCCAATTCGAGGCTCGGCTTCACGAACGACAGTTTCGTGTTGATGGCCGGTGACAGTGTC
>DASWDH010000142.1:0-4471 GCA_036395495.1 Polyangiaceae bacterium | reverse complement strand
TGGCTCCCGGCTCGGCTTCGACCGGCGTCACGACGAATTGGCTTATCGCGGGAGGCTGCCGGCCGTTGAGCGGTTCCGACTGCACGTGAATGTTCGCCGCCGTGCTGTCGGGAACGAGCAGCGAGCCGTACAGGTACCCTTCGAGCACCGTGTGCAGACCGACGGTGCCCTTCGGTATGTCGACTCGAAAATTGCCGTTTTCATCGGCGAGGGCGACGTAGCGGTAATTCGGATGCGCTTTGGACGGGTTCGGGTTTTCGCTGTAAAGATCGCAGAGCTCGACGAAGACGAGCGATCCCGCGGCGGGCGCGACACCATCGAGACCTGTTGCGGCATCCGGGATCGTCGCCGATCCCGCGTCTGCATCGGCACCAGCATCGCCGACAGGAGTGTCCCCGAGTCTCACCGTCACATTGCCCTGCAGTGGTGCGAGCGGCGAGTCTTCTTGTCCACAAGTGGTTTGACCATGCGAGTAGCATCGGGCCACCAGCGCGGCCAATGCGATGGCGCCTAGCACGATGGCGAAGGGCGCGCCCACGTGGTAACCGCTTGGTCGAGCCATGAGCCTGTTCATGTCAGCCTGCTACTCGCATGCTGGTCGCGTGTACTTCGCAGCCGCCGCACTCGTCGGTTCGGCGTGGGTGCCGGCGTGCTCGAGCCCGCACGAGAGCGCGAAGGCGGCGCCGAGTAACACAATCGATGTCGGGCTTTGCCGCGACGGCGATCCCAACCGCGAGCGCTGGGGTACCAGCTGTCTCTGCTGCCATACCCACGATTTCGGCGTTGCCGGCTCCGTCGCTCCCCGCTCGGGAGTCGTCGACATCCTCATCGAAGATCGTAACGGCCGAACGGCCGAGATGTCCCCCAACATCTTCGATAATTTCTTTCGCCATCGCAAGCTGACCCCGCCGCTGGTCGCCACCATCACGTTTGCCGACGGCGAGCAGCGCGTCATGCGGGACTCGCCCCATGGCTCTTGCAACGGCTGCCACGGGGTCTCGGTGCCGCTCGTCGGATCGAGGTAGCAAAGAAGCCATGCCTGCTCATCCTACTCGGATCAACGTCGATGGTTTCGGCCCCGTTCCGCTCAGCCTAGTCCTTGGCCGCTCGGGGACGTGCTCGGGCGGCGGGCATCCCGATAGAATCGCGCGAGCCAGTCGGCGCTCACTCCGACCGAAAAAAGGAACTGAAGAAAACCCCAGATGCAGAGGGTTCGGATCGGTCTGGTCTCGAAGCGTCGGGCGCTCACGCGCACGGCGACGTGGCGAACGTAGGCCGTCCGTCCCATCCGCTCGAGCCGGCGTACGAAATCGTAGTCTTCCAGAATCGGTAGCGTTCGAAATCCGCGCAGGGCGGCGTATGTTTCGCGCCGAACGAAGAGCGCCGAATCGCCGTAGTAGATCCGAAGCCAGCGTCGGCGAAGATCGTTGCCCCAGCTGAAAAGTCGAGCCGCCGGCGTCGGCGATCCGTAGAGCACGCGGAAGTTTCCGCCAAGGATGCCCGGCTCGCTCAGCGCCACCTCGATCGCCGCGCGGGCTTCGGCTGGCAAGCGGATGTCGGCATGCAGGAACAACAGCGCATCACCGGTCGCCACGCGGGCACCTGCATCGAGCTGCGCGCCGCGCCCCTTCGCGGCCACGATCACGCGCGCGCCCGCCGCCCTGGCCAGCTCCGCCGTTCCGTCGGGACTGCCGGCGTCGACGACGATCACCTCGTCGCCGATGGCCCGTGCAACGGCGACGACAGCCCGGATCTCGCTCGCTTCACACCAGGTCGGGATCACGACCGAGAGAGACAACGGGGCCATCGACGCTTACCCGAGGAGCGCTGCCGCCGAACCGTGCTCATGATGCGCTGCTCATGAGATCGCCCCCGAGCAGCTCGATCCGATCAGGGAAAGATGTTTCGTGCGAAACCAACATGGGGTCTGCGCAGCAGAAGCGTTGCAGGTGATTCACTGGAACCGTCGAGCCACCTGACGAATGGCCAGGCGTGCTTCGGCGGCTGCGAGCGGAACGGTCGCGAAGGTAGCAGTGGCCGCCAGCAAGCACCAGAAGCAGAAAGCCTTGTGCTTGGTCCACTGATCCCGCGTCAGCCGCGCGGCCTGGGTGGCGTCGATGAGCACCTTGCCGAGTAAGGCGAGCGGGATCCACGGCCTTCGGCGGGCTCGATCGGATCCGTCGAGCGCGGCCAAGCCAATCGTGACGGCGTAGCTGCCGAGCCCGAGGACCGCGTCCGGCGTCGAAAAGTACGAATAGGCCTCTTCGGAAGCATCGACTTTGTCGGCGTCGAACTTGGGGAGTTTCGGCTCCGGAAGATGGCGGACGATTCCCATCTGGTAGAGCGCGATGAGGCCCATCGATGCCGATGCGGTCATGACGAGAGCGACAATGCCTCGCCTGCGACGAAGAAGCGGATCGGAGTTCGTTCGCAAGTCTCGGCTGAGTTCGATTGCGTTCATCGAAATGCTCCTCCTTCCCATCGAGCATGGTGCTCCCTGGACGAAGACGACGATGGATCCGCCCGGCGCGGCGCCTCTTTTCGGAAGGGAAGCGCGAGAGCGTCCCCTGCGCCGAGAGGTCGACGCACATCGCTGAGACCCACCACGACACGTCCCTGAGGGATGTCCCAGATGTGCAGGCGATGGAGGAAGTCCCAGAGTGTCAAGATCGTGCCGAAATTCGAGCTCACCTCCCGATCGATCGTCGAGTGGTGAATCCCGTGCAGCCGCGGCGTGATGATGAATCTTCGAAGCCTGTCCTCGATCGTAGGGGGCAGACGAACATTCGAATGGTGAAAAAGGATCGCAGCGAAGGTCAGGGTTTCCCAGGCCCGAAGCTCGGGCAGACGGACACCCAAGATGAGTACTTGGAGAGCGCGATAAGGGACCGACAGAAGAAGCTCACCGAAATGGAAACGGACGCCCGTCGACACATCGAGATCGAGATCCGCGTGGTGCGCCGAGTGAAACCGCCAAAGGATCGGAAGCCGATGGTTCAAAAGGTGCCAGGCCCAAAGGGAATAATCGAGCAAGGCGATGGCGATGAGACCGCGCACGATGCGCGGCAACGGCACCCAGCGAAGCAACCCGAAGCGGTGACGGTCAGCGACCGCGGTCACGTAACCGATCGCTCTCGCATGCGTGAGGGCGAGTGCGGCGCCACCCGTTAGCGCAAACGCGAAATTCACGATCCACCTTCGACCCGTCCGGTCCACGCGGCGACGAAGCGGTTTCGCTCTTTCTGCCGACGCGAGGAGCATGAAGAGGGTGCTGGACGCGGCGAGGCGAAACAGAGCGGCCGGCCGCACCGTTTTCACGGCGCGTCTCCATCGAGACGGCACAGCGCTTCCGGTTGCACCCCGAATCGATAGAGCCGTGGCACCGATAGGCCAAGGCGCGTTCGACCGAGCCGCGTCATATCGTGGGCCGAGCGCGGGTGGGCCAGACAACGACGCTGTCCCCTAGCAGAATGTATCGGAAAGAGGTCGCGATCCCGGGCTCCGGTCTGACTCGACTCTTGAATCGGGCCACGGTGCTGCGCTGCATCAATGCGCCCCCGGCGAGACGGCGCGCGCTGCCGTGCCAAACCTCCTCCGGCGTTTCGTCCCCGCGATTGCGCTCGCGAGGTCCGACTGGCGCACGCGCCCATGATACTGAAAAATAGGGTTGGGAGCGCGCTCGGGGATGCCTGACGAAGATCGGATTCACTGCATCGACTGTGGCGTTGCGGCACCGCCTACAGAAACGAATTACACGCTCATCAGTTCCCGACATGGCTGGCGTTCGGTGCGCGTCATCGACCAAGACGGCCGCAAGATGCTCGAGTGGCGATGTCCGTCCTGCTGGCCTCACTACCGTCAAAAGTCAGTCCCGCCGCATAAGGGCTGATCGCACGTGCCACCCGTACCCGGACCTTAGTCCGAGGGCTCTAGTGCTCCCCTGCAGGAATACTTTTGGTAGGTTTCAGCGTCCTTTGTGCACGATTCTAGTGGTCGAGGATCACCCAGACGTTCGCGACGTCATATGCCAGCTCGTCGCGGATGCTGGTCACGTGCATCATGAGGCGGCCAATGGCCAGGAGGCACTCCAATGGCTGATGGGTCAAAGGGAGCCTCCCTGTCTCATCTTGCTCGATCTGCGCATGCCAGTGATGGACGGCTGGGATTTTCTGCGGGCCCTTCGAGCCGACCGCCGGTTGGCAGATGTCCCGGTCATCATCTTGTCAGTGACGATCTCGCGCGAGGGGCCGAACCCGGTTCTTCCCGCGCGGGCATTTTGGACCAAACCACCGGAGCCCGAGACGATCGCCAACATGCATCTCTACTGCGCGAATCACCACGACTCGGCGCCACCAGGGGCAACGTAGGAGACCTTGGAAACTGCGCCGCCGGGCCGTGCGGTTCAGATCGAACCGACGGCCCGGCGGATGTTCAACACGGAAGGACGCGACAGCTCAGTTCTGCGTCTCGG
>DASWDH010000141.1:0-4313 GCA_036395495.1 Polyangiaceae bacterium | reverse complement strand
TTCGCAACGACCGGCGCCTACGTCGACGCGCTCGAAGAGGTGGTTCGGCGGCGGCGGCTGCTGGCCAATCCCGCGACGCTCGTCGAATGGCTCAACCACAGCGGCTTGCTTCGGCCGGCGACCGCCCGATCCGGCGAGCATTCGATCGAAGCGCTACCGGGTGGGCGTTCGCAACCACCGGCTGCGGGAGAACCTGCCGTTTCGGCAGCGAGGCCTTCGGGGGCTCAGCGGATCTGGAAACCGCAAGAGAGGGTGGAGTCCGTGCCGCCCGACGGAAGGGAGACCCTTCCACCCACCGATCCCACCCCCGCCATTTACCGGGTGATTCACCCGGAAATCCCGAGAATGCTGGCTCTCCCCGACGTCTTCGAGCTGTTCGTGTCAGGGCGTGCCTCGTCGCAGACGCTGGTATCGCGCGACCACGGCCCGTACCTCCCGGCGCGTGAGCTGCCCGAGTTCGCGCGCCTCTGCGGAGGGGCGGTTCTGTGGAACGAGCCTGGATTGGGCAACGCTTCCGCCTTGCAGATCCGGCCCGGCGAGCTTCCAGGGCGGCTGTTCGATCTCGCCATTCGCCGGGCCACGGGGATGTTGCTCGTTCGCCACAAGAACGTCGAGAAGAAGGCCTTTTTCGTCGATGGCGTGCCGGAAGTGACCATTTCCACCGATGAAAAGGAGCTCTTGGGCGCGCTTCTCATCGAGCGGCGCCTCGCGCTTCCGATGGAGATCGAGATGGGATTGGCGATGGCGCCTCGCTACGGAGGGCGTCTGGGCGACGCGCTGGTCGGGCTCGGTGTGTTGCGTCCGATGGAGCTGGTGCGCGCGGTCGTCGATCAAATGCGCCGGCGCTTCGTCGAGCTCGTCGGCTGGAAGGAGGGGGAGCTGGCGTTCGTGGAGGGAGCACGCTGCTCGGACGTGGAGACGATGCCCGAAGCTTTCGGACCCATGGACCTCATCGCGCGCGGAATCGTGGAGGGCTACAGCTACGACGAGCTGTCCAGCATCTTGCGGCCTCTCGACGACTCGCTGATCGTGCCGTTGCCTCGGGCGCCGGTATCCGTGGCCGCGCTCAAGCTGGGCGCACGCGAGACGGCGGTGCTCGAGTCCATCAATGGTCGCCAAACGCTGTCGCAAATCACGAGCGAAGCTCTCGTCCACGGCACGTGCAATCGAGAAGGCGTAGTCAGAGCGGTCTTCGTCGGACTGTCGAGCGGCACCCTCGTTTCGCCCGCCTGGCCTCCCATCGAGTACCGCGCCATGCTTCCTACGCTCCCCTTCGAGTAACCGAGCTCGAACGAGGCTTGGCGCGACCTCCGCGCCGTGGCAAAGGTAGAGCCGCATGATCCTGCTCTACGGCTCGGCGCTGTTCACGAGCGCGCTTCTGCTCTTTTGGGTCGAGCCCATGATCGGCAAGATGATCCTGCCGTTGTTCGGCGGCGCCTCGGCGGTGTGGGTCACCTGCATGCTGTTCTTCCAGATCGTTTTGCTGGCGGGTTACGTATACGCGCACGCGGCAACGACCTGGCTCGGCGTTCGCCGGCAAGCGCTCGCTCACTGCTTGCTGCTTTTGACCCCTTTTCTCGTGCTGCCGCTCCGTTTCGATCAACGGGCAGCCGAAGCGCTCGCACGCGGAGAAAGTCCCACCCTACTGCTGCTCGTGTTGCTGCTCACGAATGCGGGGCTTCCATTCTTCGTCCTCTCGGCGAGCGCGCCGTTACTTCAGAAATGGTTCTCGCGCATCGGCCACCCGAGCGGTGACGATCCGTACTTCCTCTATGGATCGAGCAACCTCGGAAGCATGCTGGCTCTGGCCGCCTATCCCTTTCTCATCGAGCCGTGGATTGGGCTGCGTGCGCAGGCGCGCATCTGGACCATGGGAGTGGGTCTGCTCGTCCCCCTCGTCGTGGCCTGCGCGATAGGCGTCTACCGGAGCGAAGCATCGATCGATCCGCCGCGCGCCGAGCTCGCCACCCAGCCGGCCTCGCCGCGCATCTCTGGCGCTCGCCGCCTGCGGTGGATCGCGCTCTCTTTCGTTCCTTCGAGTTACCTGCTCGGGGTGACGAACTACATCACCACCGATATCGCGTCGATCCCGCTTCTCTGGGTGGTGCCCCTCTCTATTTACCTTTCGACGTTCATCCTCGTCTTCGCGCGCAAGCCGCTCCTTCCGCACGCTGCGATGATCCGCTTTCTCCCGCTCGCGGCATCGCCTGTCGTTCTGGTCATGGTGGTCGCCGTCAATCAGCCGATCTGGCTCATCGTCACGGTTCACCTCGTTGCGTTTTTCTTCGCTGCGATGGTCTGCCATGGAGAGCTCGGTCGTGACCGTCCGCCCGCCGATCGGCTTACCGAGTTCTTCTTGTGGATGTCCGTGGGCGGGATGCTGGGGGGCATTTTCAATAGTCTCATCGCGCCGCTCATCTTCGACCGGCTCATCGAGTACCCCATGGCGATCATTGCGGCTTGCCTTCTCGGCGGCGGGTCCGCTGCGAGCAAGGCGGGCGTGCGAGCACGCCGCCTCGATGCACTCATCCCGGCGACCATCGCTCTGCTCACCTTGGTGCTGATCGTGGTCGTGCCGCGGCTCGGCTTTTCACTCGACTCGCGCGGCATGTGGTTGGTCGGCGCCGTTCCGGTTCTCGCCAACTACGCGTCCAGCGACCGGCCGATCCGCTTCGGTCTCGGCGTCGCAGGCATGCTGGTTGCGAGCTCGCTTCTGGCGAGCGGCATCGGACGCGTCGTGTCCAGCGAGCGCAACTTCTTCGGCGTCGTGCGAGTGGCCCACAGCCGGACCGGGAAATTCGTGCACCTTGCCGACGGCAACACCCTGCATGGTCGCCAGAGCCGCGACCCCTTGCGTGCGCGGGAAGCCATTGGTTACTACCACCGTACCGGTCCCATCGGACAGCTCTTCGACCTCTATCGAAACAGCACGCTCCCACGTCGTGTCGGGATCGTCGGTCTCGGTGCCGGCGGTCTCGCCGCGTACGCGCGTCCGGACGAGGAATGGACGTTCTACGAGATCAATCCGATCATGGTCCGCGTCGCCCAAGATGTGCGGTTTTTCACCTACCTCCGCGACGCATTCCCGGATCGGGCCCGGCTCGCGATCGAGCTCGGCGACGCCCGTCTCAAGATCGCCGAAGCGCTGCCCAAAGCCTACGGTCTTCTCGTTCTCGATGCTTTCAGCTCGGATGCGATCCCGCCGCATCTTCTCACGCGTGAGGCCCTCCGAGCGTACCTCGACAAACTCGACGACGAAGGTTTTCTCGCGTTCAACATCTCCAACCGTCACCTCGATCTGAAGCCGATCGTCGGCGCACTCGCGCGCGACGCGGGCCTCGTCGCCTACGCGCGGCCCGACCGCGATTTGACCGATGCCATGATCGAGGAAGGGAAGCTCCCATCGCAGTGGGCGGTCATGGCGCGTCGCGAAGAGCAGCTCGCGGATCTCGTTCGTTCCGGGACGGGCTGGCAGCGCATCGACACATCGACCTCGGCGGCCGTCTGGACCGACGACAAGTCGAGCCTCCTCAGTGCGCTCGGCCTTTAGCTTGAGTGCGCCGGATCGCCCGCGGGTGACATCGATTCCAACGCGGCGGCGACCGAGAACATCCGCTCTTCGTCGAGAGGGGCGGCCATCAACTGCAATCCGACCGGCAGCGAAGGACGATCGCCGGTCGGCCGCGTCGGCGCACAGGGGAGGCTGAGCGCGGGCAGCCCGGCGAGGCTCGCGGGCAGTGTATAAATGTCGGCGAGGTACATGGCCAACGGATCGCCGATCCGCTCGCCGAGGCGAAAGGGCGGAACGGGCGACGTCGGTGCGGCGATGATGTCGACCTGCTGGAATGCTTGCTCGAAGTCGCGTCGGATGAGTGTGCGGACGCGCTGAGCCTTCGAGTAGTAAGCGTCATAGTAACCAGCCGACAGCACGTACGTGCCGAGCACGATGCGGCGTTTGACTTCCGGGCCGAATCCCGCGCCGCGGGTGGCCCGATACATCGTCGTGAGATCGGCCCGAGGCGGTTCGACGCGAAGTCCGAAGCGCACTCCGTCGAAACGCGCCAAGTTCGATGAGGCCTCGGCGGTCGCAACGACGTAATAGGTTGCCACCGCGTATTGGGTATGCGGAAGCCGAATGGACCGGATGACGCAGCCTGCGCTGGCCAAGCCCTCGATCGCCGATCGCACACTGGAAGCAATTTCGGGGTCGAGTCCCTCGGCAAAATATTCCTCGGGGACCCCGATGCGAATCCCTCGCACGCTGCGGTCGCAAGCCGCTTCGTATTGGCCGACCGGTGCCTCGATGCTGGTGG
>DASWDH010000140.1:0-4256 GCA_036395495.1 Polyangiaceae bacterium | reverse complement strand
CGCATCGAACACTTGAACGAAACGATCGTTGCTGTCGAGAATGCGCTGCGCCAGCTCTCGCAGGTTTTCAGGCAGACGAGGCATGTGCCCCTTGAGCAGCCGGAACACCCGGCCGGCCACGTTGCGCATCGATTGGTACATCGAACGTTGGTAGAGCGTCGAGTAAGGTTCCGCCGCGAAGTCGGGGCTCTCGGCTCCGGCCACGAGCGCCAGATGGAGCTCCGCCGTCCGTCGGCCCAGAAGGCGTGCCGCTTCCAGGTAGGCTCCGATCATTTTCTGCACGGCCAGCGCAGGAAACTCCTCGTTCAGAAGATCGCCGAGCGGCTTGAGAGGCGGCAGGGGCCCCCAATCGCGCTTGGTCACCACGCGCTCGAAGAAGCGCCGGAGCTCCTCGCGCGTGTACTGCAGCGCATCGCCTTGATGTTGGACGTAACCTTGAACGACAGCGAGCGTGGACGGGTCCCGGCGCTCCACGACGTAGTCGATGCCGCCGGCGAGCTCTGGCGTGTTGACGAAGCCTTTTTCCAGAAGGAAGCGACTCATCTCGAAATCCGGATTGATGCCCTCTTCGAGCCTGCGAAAAAGCTTCAGGATGAGCTTGTCTCCGTAGATGATCGACGAGTTGCTCTGTTCGGCGCGAAACGCGCGCGGCTCCAGAGAAACGTTTTCGGGCCCGCGCAGCTTGCGATAGGCGCGGGTGAGCGTGGTGACGAGCTCGCCCCCTTCGCCCTTGATACGGCGTCGGCGCTCGATCATGTCCAGCAAGAGCCGGCCGAAACGTGGATCCACCACGGCATCGCAGATCAGTCCCTTGTCGCGCCCCGATTTTTTTTCCATCACGAGCTCGGCGATGATGCGCTCGGAAGCGCGCTCGCGAATGTCGCGTGCCACCTCGCCCTTCACGAAGGAGAGTGGAAGCACATACTTTTCGGGTTCTCCCTCGTCGAACTCGACATCGAGGAAGCAGATGGAGGGATTGAGGCTTTCCTCCAGGGGAAGGATCTCGGTGATGTGCACGAGCTTCGGCTTCCTCTCCGCGCTGGCGAACCAGGCGCAATGGGGAAGGTAGGCCGGCAGGAGCGCCTCGAGCTGCTCCTTCTGATCGCTGCGTAAGAGCGTGTCCCAGTCGTCGTCGATCGAAATCTTGGGAGGTTCGTAAACCGAGGCGCTCGCGTAGGCTCCCGCCGCCGAACCCGGTTGGAGGGAGAACCAATAGAAGACGTGGGAGCCGAGCGTCAAAAGATAAGGTCGATCCCCGATCGGTGGAAAAGGTGATCGGCCGAAGAGCTCGATGGGCACCATCCCCCTGTACTTCGAAAGCTCGAGCTCGACGTATTGAACGAAGCGCGACAAGTTGGCAACGACGAGGATGCGCTCCTCCTTGTAGCCGCGCACGAAAGCGATCACGCGCGGATTTTCGGGGTTCAAGAATTCGATCGAGCCCCGTCCGAAGGCTTGAAATTGCTTGCGGAGCGCGATGAGGCGCCGCATCCACCAGAGCAGGGAATGTCGATTCGACTCCTGCGCCTCCACGTTGACGGTCTGGTAGTGATACTCGTGGTCGATGACGACCGGTAAGATGAGCTTCTGCGGGTTGGCGCGGGAGAAGCCGGCGTTGCGATCGCCACTCCATTGCATGGGCGTACGCACGCCGTCGCGGTCGCCGAGATAGACGTTGTCACCCATTCCGATCTCGTCGCCGTAGTAAAGTACCGGCGTGCCGGGCAACGAGAAGAGCAGGGCGTTCATCAGCTCGATCGTGCGCCGATTGTTGCCGAGCAGAGGAGCGAGACGCCGGCGGATGCCGAGATTGATGCGCATCCGGTTCTCGTGCGCATACGCGCGATACATGTAATCGCGTTCTTCGTCGGTCACCATCTCCAGCGTGAGCTCGTCGTGGTTGCGCAAGAAGAGCGCCCACTGGCAGTTCTCCGGAATGGCGGGCGTTTGAGACCAGATGTCGGTCAGCGGAAACCTGTCTTCGGTGCGCACGGCCATGAACATGCGCGGCATGATCGGAAAGTGAAAAGCCATGTGGCAGGCCTTACCGTGCTCGAGGTAAACCGCCGCATCTTCCGGCCACTGGTTGGCTTCTGCCAGCAGCATCTTGTTTTTGAACTTGCGGTCGACGTGACGGCGCAGCTCGCGAATGAAGCCGTGCGTTTCCGGAAGATTCTCGCAACTGGTGCCCTCTCGCTCGTAGAGATAAGGAACGGCGTCGAGCCGTAGACCATCGACGCCCATACCGAACCAGAAATCGACGACGCGCATCAGCGCGCGCTTGACGGCGGGGTTCTCGAAATTGAGGTCCGGCTGGTGGGAGTAAAAACGGTGCCAATAGTAGGCTTTGGCGATCGGGTCCCACGCCCAGTTGGACGGTTCGAAGTCCTTGAAGATGATGCGCGCGTCCTTGTATCGCTCGGGGGTGTCGCTCCACACGTAGAAGTTTCGATGGCTGCTCGCCGGCGCCGCCCGGCGCGCGCGTTGAAACCACGGGTGCTGATCGGAGGTGTGGTTGAGCACGAGCTCGGTCACGATTCGGAGACCGCGGCGCCGTGCCTCGCGCAGAAAAATTTTGAAGTCCTGCAGGTTGCCGCAATCGGGGTGCACGTCGAGGTAATCGGCCGTGTCGTACCCGTCGTCTTTCATCGGCGACGGATAGAAAGGCAACAGCCACAGCGTCGTGATCCCGAGCTCTCTGAAGTAGTCGAGCTTCTCGGTCAGCCCCTCGAAGTCTCCGATCCCGTCGCCGTTGCTGTCGTAGAGCGAGCGGACTCGCAGCTCGTAGAAGATGGCATCCTTGAACCAGAGGGGATCATCGGCCAAGCCGTTCCCACCATTTTTCATGGCAGGTGCGCAGGAGCCGGGGGGTCGACGAGCAGGACGTGCGCCGGGAGGATGGCAGGGTCGAGCCGCACGTAATTCTTCTCACCCCAGAGGTAACGAGCGCCGGTGAGCAGGTCCTTCACCTCGTAAACTTCGCCCGGGTGGCGGCCAAGCTGCGCGAGGGGCACTTCGGCGGTGCAGTGATGCGGATGCTTGGGGTCGAGATTCACGGCGATGAGCAACGTGTTCTTCGTGTCGCTCGTGCTCTTCGAAAAAAAGAGGATGTTGTCGTTGTCGCTCTTCAGAAATTGCACGTTGGTGAACTCTTGCAACGCGGGATTCTCCCGCCGGATGCGATTGAGGTCGGTGATGAGCGCGTTGAGGTTGCCGGGCGCCTCGTAGTCGCGCACTTTGATGCGGAACTTCTCGGAGTCGTAATATTCCTCGGTGCCGGGTGCTGCGTGGTCTTCGCAGAGCTCGTAACCGCTGTAAATACCGTAGGAAGGCGAGAGGGTCGCCGCCAGGACGAGGCGCAGCTTGAAAGCCGCAGGCCCTCCGCTCTGCAGGAACTCGGGCAGCACGTCGTGGGTGTTGGTGAAGAAATTCGGAATGAAGTAATCGCGAACGTCGGTATGTGCGAGCTCGGTCAGGTACTCCTCGAGCTCGCGCTTCTCGTTACGCCAAGTGAAATACGAGTACGATTGCGTGAAACCGGCCTTGGCGAGGGCCTTCATCATTTTCGGACGGGTGAAAGCCTCGGCCAGGAAGATGACCTCGGGGTTCGAAGCCTGCACCTTGGCGATGATCCATTCCCAGAAGCTCACCGGCTTGGTGTGAGGGTTGTCGACGCGAAAGATTCGCACGCCGTGCGCAATCCAGAACATGAGCACGCGGTAGAGCTCGGTGTAGAGTCCCACGCGGTCCTGGGTATCGAAATCGATGCGATAGACGTCGGGATATTCGTTGGGAGGATTTTCCGCGTGGCGAATGGTGCCGTCGGCTCGATGCTCGAACCAATCGGGGTGGTCTTTGACCCATGGATGGTCGGGCGAGCACTGGATGGCGAAATCGAGCGCCACTTCGAGCCCGAGCGACTCGGCGGTTTCGACGAAGTGAGCGAAGTCCTCGAGCGTTCCCAGTTCGGGCTCGATGGCGGTGTGACCTCCCGACGGGGCGCCGATGGCCCACGGGCTTCCCGGGTCACCCGGCCCCGCGGTGCGTGCGTCGTTTCGTCCCTTGCGGTTGGTGGTGCCGATCGGGTGAACAGGCGTCAGGTACACGACGTCGAACCCCATCGCATGAAGTTTCGGCAGCCGGCGCTCGGCTTCGCGCAACGTCGCGCCTCGCTCGGATTCGGCCGTTTCGGAACGGGGGAAGAGCTCGTACCAGGTGCTGAACCGGGCCTTCGGGCGGTGCGCGAAGACTTTGAG
>DASWDH010000139.1:0-1874 GCA_036395495.1 Polyangiaceae bacterium | reverse complement strand
CTTCGTGGGCGGCCGCTATCACTTCTCGGACGCGATAGCCCTGACTCTACGTCTGGGGTGGCCGTACATAAGTTTCGGCGTTTCGTTCATGCTCTGAGAGCTTCAACCGTCAAAAGACGGCGCCTCGTCGCTAGGTGGAATTGTGGTGTCCCTCCTGTTGGGCCGCGCATCACGAAACGGCGAGTCAAGCGCCCCGGGGTCGGCTGGCGTGGCGTCGATGAACCACGAGAGCCGCCTCGCCTCGACTCGTCCCCACCTGACAGCGACTCAGCGTCGACAAGACCGTACAGCATTTTCCGCGCCGGGGATGGGACCGTGTACTGGGCGGCATGGTGCCCTGGCTGCGCAAAGCACGATATCCAGACGGCGGTGGCGGGTAACAGAGAATGAGGAAGCCGCTTCTTCTCGTCGATCCCTCGCACCCGCGACAGGTGACGCAGCTCCGGCGTCGCCCCGAACGAAGTACCGACGCTAACGCCGCGATTTCGGACTTCCAGCTGCGCCCGCGGGCGGAGGATTCGTCTGGCTCGATGGAGCGACGGAAAGCCGGCTTCGCGTCGCAGTCGTCGTGCTGGTGGAGCGGGTTTCACCCGTGCTCGTTCGACTCGGGCGAGCGCTTTCTCGATCAGAGCTTTCTGATCCTTCCGGAGCACCCGCTGCCGCCCAGCTCTGAACCTTCCACAGCACGACGACAAGCGCCAACGCCGCCAGGCACCATGCGGCGAGCATCCAACCGCGCGCGTGAAGCTGCAACTGCTTGCGGCAGCACGCAATCGTCCTCGACCAGGCCATTTTCGCCAACCCGACAAGACGCCACCCGGACTTCGTCATCTGATGACCAAGCCGTCGAGCACCAACGACGGTACGAGCGACCCAATGGTCGTCGCCTCGAGCGTGACTTCGATTCGGGCGGTGACGCACCGAACGCTCCGCGTACTCGCGAACACTCGAGACTCCCTGCAAAGCGATGGCGGACGTCGACGAGGCAACTCTTGCCAACAACGTCTGCGCGCGACCGCCGAGATCTCGCAGAGAGCGACCAACGCCAAGTACGAGCGCGCCGCCCGCCTGCACGGGCAAGGCTGCACGGACATCGCTCGGACCACCACGCTGGCACGACGCTTCCTCGAGTGCTGCCGCAAGATCACTCGCCGTCTGGAAACGGTTGGCGGGATCCTTCGCGAGGAGGGCGCGCACGATTTCGGCAAGGCGCGGTTCCTTGGCTGGCAGAGCAGGCGGCATCTCGGGGGGCGCTGCGGTGACGTGCTGTTCCAAAAGCAGCGCGAGGTTGCCTGCGAATGGGCAGCGACCGGTCAGAAGCTCGAAGAGGATGACGCCGAGGGAATACAAATCGGATCGTGCATCGATCGCGCGGCCGAGGATCTGCTCGGGGGACATGTACTGGGGCGTTCCGAGCATGGCACCGCTCTCGGTGAGGTGCGGACCGCGATCGGGGACCTTCTCGGAATCGATTCTGGCCACGCCGAAGTCGAGGAGTTTGACGAAATCTGGATCGCCGTCCCGCTCCACCAGCATGACGTTTTCGGGCTTCAGATCACGGTGGACGATTCCTTTTTCGTGCGCTGCGCTCAGGCCGGCGACCACGCCACGCATGATGCCGAGCGCCCGCGGCGGTCGCATCGCTCCGGCCTTCAGCTCGGAGCGCAGACTTCGACCGTTCACGAATTCCATGACCAGGAAGAACGAGCCGTCGGGCAACTTTCCAAAGTCCGTCGCGGGAACGACATTGGGATGCTCGATTCGCCCCGCCGCGATGGCTTCCCGTTCGAAGCGAGCCACCAGGAGCGGGCGATCGGCGTTGCGGGCGTGCAGGACCTTCAGCGCGAAGACTTTGCGGAGCTGCAAATGCTCGG
>DASWDH010000138.1:0-5461 GCA_036395495.1 Polyangiaceae bacterium | reverse complement strand
CGATGTCGTCTACGTGGTGCCCGACGACAAGCGGCTCGCGCTCGACCTTTCGAAGAACATCATCGTACATTTTTTCGTTCCGCGGGCGCTGGTGGCAACCGGACTTGCCGCATCGGCCGCCCCTCGGCCGCGCGCAAGCTTTGCAAAACGGCAGGTTTCTAGGCTGATCCCCGTCGCGCGCGCTACACTGGAGCAGCGCGTGCAAAACCTGTCGCGCCTTTTCAAGTTCGAGTTCATGTTTCGCGCCGACGCGACCTTCGAGCAAAACTTTGCCGAAACGCTATCGGACATGACGT
Organism: Polyangiaceae bacterium; assembly: GCA_036395495.1. GTDB lineage: Bacteria > Myxococcota_A > Polyangia > Polyangiales > Polyangiaceae > DASWDH01. The sequence goes on along the minus strand of DASWDH010000138.1, from coordinate 5,165 downwards.
CCGCCGGCGAGCTGGCGAGCACCGCCTCCGGCGAGATCGTGGCCGGATCGGGCCGCGACGGCTGGAGCGGCGAAGCGTGGATCGATTTCTACGCATCGGTGGCCCACACGTTCCTCGAGAGCTACCGCGTCGCCGCCCGCGGCCTCTCGGTTCTGCTCAAGGGGCCGATGAACCAGAAAGACGTCGCCAAGCGCGCGATAGCCGGCGGCGAGCGAATGTTTTTGGCCGGAGAGATCGAGCGGCGCGAAGCGGTGAGCCGCCCGACCATCGAGAACGCGTATCTGGCTTTTGCCGACCAGGGTTACGTCTCGGTCTCCCAAGGCAAGATGCAGCTAACCGAATCGTTCGCCACCGCCGACGCCGTGCGCGCCATCGAATCGAAAATCATCGGTTACTCTGCGATGGAGGAGCCGAGTTGAAGGCCGGCTGGACCTGCGCCCGCGAACGGAATGCCGGTGGCTCGTTCGTCGCCGCGGTCGGCCTGTGTCTCGGATGCTCGCGTACACCGTCGCCGCTGACCCCCGCCGTGTTCGGCGCGGTGGGAGCCCCGGGGCACGGTGTTTTGTCCGCGGGCGTCGAGCTGCCCGAGTCGGGCCCCGGTTTTCGCTGGCTGCAATCGGTCGGGCACCACTACGGGTTGGAGCGACTGGTCAACGCGGTCACCGCCGCCGCGGCGGCGGTCGAACAGGAACGCCCGGGGGGAGCACCGCTCATGGTGGGCGACCTATCCAAACGTTTCGGCGGCCGGATCCCCAAGCATCGCTCGCATCGAAACGGACGCGACGTCGACCTCCTTTTTTACACCGAAACGCCGACCGGCGAAACGGTCCCCTGCCCCGGTTTTTTCAAATTCGGGGCGGATGGGCTGGCGTTCATTCCCCCCGAGCGAGGAGGGCCGAAATACGTGCGGCTCGACGTCGCGCGCGAGTGGCTGCTCATCAAGACCCTCATGACGAAGCCCGAGGCCAACGTGCAATGGATGTTCATCAGCACGCCGCTCGAGGCACTCATCACCGAATATGCCCGGGCGCGCGGCGAGGACCCCGAGCTCATCTGGCACGCCGAAAACGTGATGCTCCAGCCGGCGGACAGCCTTCCCCACGATGATCACCTCCATCTTCGGACCGCATGTACGCCGGAGGAAACGCTCTTCGGATGCGAAGGAGGAGGTCCCTACTGGCCATGGCTGCCCGCGTTGCCGGCGACGCCGCCGCTGGAAAGTGACGATGCGCTGGTCATGGCGTTGCTCGCCCCGATCGAGGTCGAGGCTCAAAACGCGAAGTCGGCACCGCTCGTGAAGCTACGAACGGTCGACGAACACTCGGAAAAGAGCCCGCCTCTGCGCGGAGATTGATCGTCGGGCAGGGCGCCGTGAACGCGTTGTTTCACGCAGATGCGCTTCACGTCGGCAGCGCGTGGTCGGGCCCCCCCTTCGATCTCGTTTACCTCGATCCTCCTTTCAACGTGGGGGGGACGTTCGCGGCCCGCACGCGCCCGGGGGAAGCGCGCGGCAAGCGAAGGCCCGACAGTGGTCCCTTGGCGTACGACGATGCCTGGGGTGGACGGGACCGATTTCTGGCCATGCTTCGCCCGCGCATCGCCGCCATCCGCACCCTCATGCATCCCCACGCGACCCTTTGGTTGCACCTCGACTACCGCACGGTGCATTACGCCAAAGTGCTGTGCGACGAGGTGTTCGGCCCTCGCGCATTTCGAGGCGAAATCGTTTGGGTGCCGGGCAACGGCGCGCGCGCACGGCGCGGCCCGAGCTTCACCCATCAGACGCTGCTCGTGTACAGCAAAGACCAAAGCCCGAGCGGCAAGTTCGTCTGGAACGGCGACGATCCAAGCCTGCGTGAACCCTTCGCCGCGACGAGCCTCGACATGCACTTTCGGTCGCGCACCGAAGATGGCCGCGCATTTCGCGAGCGCATGATCGGCGGCAAAACGTACCGCTACTTCGCGGACCAAGGTCGCCGGCTCGGCAGCGTGTGGACCGACATTCCGGCCATGGTCGCCAACACCCCGCTGCGCAAGGAGGGGACCGGCTACCCGACGCAGAAACCCGAGCGACTGCTCGAACGCATCCTTCGCGCTGCCAGCCATCCGGGACAATTGGTGGCCGATCTCATGTGCGGCAGCGGCACCACCCTCGTCGTAGCTGCCCGTCTCGATCGCAGTTTCGTGGGCGCTGACGCCAGCGCCTTCGCGATCGACACGACTTGTCGTCGCCTTGCGCGCGCCGCCGTCCCGTATCAGCTCCTGACGGAGCCGACGCGAGATGTCGCGACGTGAGCGAACGTTAGTAGAGCTCGCAAGCGTAGGGCTGCACGAAGAGGCACGGCATCGTGTTCCAAAACTCCAAACCATAGCAAGCGACGACACAATCGACAGAAACCAAGTGCCACTTTTCCTCACAGCCGCTCGTACGCCCGTGCCGATTTCGCGATCGGGAGGGCTCCGGCGTACATTGCTGAGGCGGAGCTTGCTACGCGAGATGACGCCGCAATCGCGTTTCGTTTCGGCGGTGATCGTCTGCGCTCTCTGCCAAGTAGCATGCTCGACGGGCACCGCCAACGGCGCGTCGAACGCCGCCGGAAGCACGCCGGCGGGCGGCGGTTCGAGTGGCGGCAGCGGCGGAAGTGGCGGAAGTGGCGGAAGTGGCGGGACGTCGGTTTCTGAAGAGGGTGGCGTCGCCCCCGCGAGCCTGGGCGCCGCTCAATTCAAACCCGGCGAGCTCGATCCGCCATCGAATGGCGGCACGATCACGTTTCAGAACATCGGGAAGGCCGGTTGGTTTCCGAGTCGCCGAGATCCCGCAACCGGTCCCTGCGATTTTTTGAATACCCCCGAGTGCTGCAAGACGAAATTCACCATCGCCAGCGACGAGCTCACCCCTTGGGACGAAGAGCTCATCCTGACGTTGCGCGGGCCGCTCCTCGTCAAGCAATTCGTCGTTTACCAGCCGAATCCGGCCGACGCGCAAGAATGGCAGCTCGCTTCCGCGTGGGACGAGCGCGCGGCGATGTCCCCGACGCACCTCGGCTTCGACGGCAACGACACGCAGACGGGTGGCTTTCAGGGTGTGGTCGGCACCGAGTGCCTCGTCGATGTGTCGACCGCCCGCGTTTTTGCGTGCGGAGCGGGCAGCGTTCCGTACTGCCCGCCCGTCAACGCGAAGAAGTACTACGGGTGGCAAGGGTCGAAAATGTTCGTGCTTCTGTCCACGATGCCGTACGCGGATTCCGGCAAAGTCGCCGGCCCCTGTTCACAGAGCAACACCGGCGGTTGGTACAACGCCCCCTGGATCGGCTTGAGCCATGGCGAGCTCGTTCGCGCGGGAAAGTTCGGTGGATGCCACTGCTACTCGGCGACCACTCCGAATTCAGGCGATGGGTGCGGTCAGTTCAACGTGTTCGAGGTCGTCAACGACAACAACAGCTACCGAAACTTCGACGTGTACAGCACTAATTTCTTCGGCTACGCCGGCTATGTCGGCGAGGGGCCGTGCGGGGCGAGCTGCAAAGCCGAGCTCTTTCCACCGGTCGCCGATCTCATCGACAAAGCGACGAGCCTCGAAGCGAAGCAGGGCGTCGTGTCCGGGCCGGGCCAGGCCGTCGGCGCTGCGTTTCGGCGCCCCGACCGCGGCTATCGCTACTTCGTCATTCTGCTCGATATCGCCACTCGCACGGTGCAGCTCGCCGTCGTGCACCCGCAAAAGATTCCGGTTGCCTTGGGGGTTGTTCTCCCGAATTTTCCGACGCGGTTTCCGCGCTCGACCCTCGATGCCGCACTGGCCGCGCGGCTGCCGAGATAGGCTCTAACATTAGTGCGTCAGATCCTCACCACCAGATCGTTTTATCGAAGTAGCCATAGACCCACTTAAGTACTGACCGGACAGGCGGAACTGGCTGTCGGCGAAGCCACCGCAGGCGGGGCCGCAGGCCGCGCCGAGTAACTCAAACAGAGGCGAGGCCTAGCTAGCGGCGATTCCGGTCTGACGCGCGGCTTCCGACGGCCTCGCCGTTATTTGCGTGGGCGACGCGCGGCCATTGCTGATCGCGATCTGTCATCGCCAAGATCTGACGCAGTATGCTAACGGGCCAGCTTGGCGACCTCACTGCCCGCGAGAAGAAAGGCTCCGACGCCATACTCGTGCGTCTCGTCGGCTGCGGCCGGGGCCGGGGAAGCGCCGACGTTTTGCACGTAGCCGAGCTTGCCGTCCGCATCGACATGAGAGACGAGCCCCGTCCACGCTTTCTTTACGACCGGCAGATAGACGGCACGATCGACAACGCCATGGTGGATGCCCCACGCGATGGCGAATGCGAAGAAGCCGGTCCCGCTGGTCTCAGGACCCGCGTCCGCACCATGGAGCAGATTGGAGGGCCAAAGCCCATCGGCGTGCTGCACGGGCCTGATCGCGGCGAGCATCGTGTTCAAGACCTTCACGTAGTCCGCGCGCTTCGGATCGTCTTCCGGCAGGTGCTGCAACACGCGCGCGATGCCGGCGACCACCCAGCCATTGCCGCGTGACCAGAACGTGGTGCTACCGAAGAAGCTCATGTCCCGGTACATGAGACCGTGCTGGGGGCTGAAAAGGAAAGCGTAGGTGTCCCACCACATCCCGTTCATGACCTGGAAGTACTTCTTGTCGGCGGTGATGGTGCCGAGCCTCGCGAAGCCCGGCGGAACCATGAAGAGTGCGTCTTCCCACCACCATTCTCGGCGCCCCGGCGGGGGGTTCGCGACGAGAGCGTCGAAGGAAGGTTTGGCGCCGCTCACCATCTTCATGTTGGACGGGGTCGGGTCGAGTAGATAGGCGTCGAAGAACGTCTGAGCGGCGCACTGGTTGTCGCCGCGCGCTCCCGTGCCGCCGATGAGCCCCCAGTCGCCCGCCCACGTCTTGACGGCATTCAGGTATTTCACGTCACCGGTGGTGACGTACGTCGCCATGATCCCGGTCCACATCGCCCCATGGATCCAGTCCTTCGAAGTTCCCGCGCGCGGGAGTTGCCAGTCGGCCACTTTGCGCATCATGGCGACGACGTCGGGGTCCAGCGTGGCCGGGCCCGCCTCGTCGCCGCCATCGGTCACCATGGCATCATGCCCGAGACCTACCTCGGACCGGCCATCTTGCGCTCCGGCGGCATCCGTCTCGATAC
>DASWDH010000137.1:0-9458 GCA_036395495.1 Polyangiaceae bacterium | reverse complement strand
CCATCGAGATGATGGGTGCTTCGCACGCGCGGCTGCGCCGCGCATCGCGGCACTAGACTGTTTTTGCTGGGCTTCGCCCAGACCCAAAATTCGCTCCGCGAATTTTCTAGTGCATCGTTTCGATCGAAACGATGCACTAGCATTATTGCGGGCTCAGAACTCGAGCTGGAAATAGAGCGCCGGTAATGGGTTGAAACGGTAAGCGGCCATCTCCTTGAAACCGAGCGCGCGGTAGAGCGCGATCGCGCCGCTCATGGACGCGAGGGTATCCAGGTACATCCGGCGGTATCCCAGGTTCTTCGCCGTTTCGATGGCCGTCGAGGCGAGATGCTTGCCGATCCCTCGGCCCCGGTGAATCGGCCGGACGTAGAGCCGTTTCATTTCGCAGCTCTCTTGGTCGAAGAGCCGTAAGCCGACGCAGCCCGCCGCTTCTCCGCCCATCATCGCCAACCACAGGCGCCCCTGTGGACGGGCATAGTCTCCAGGAAGCGACGCCAGCTCTTTCTCGAAGTCCTGAAAGGAAAGGTCGACGCCGAGCGACGCCCCGTACTCCTCGAACAATAGCCGAATGACGGCGAGGTCGGCGAAGGACGAGGGCTCCCGCAACGTCATCACCCGGACATGCTAGCCGAGCTTTCTTCGGGGTGACCGGCGCCATAGTCCGATGGGGTCCGCATTTGGGCCCCCCAGAGCTCGTCAGCGGAGCCGTAGAGGCGAGGCCCGACGGCTGTTCCGCTCCTGACTTGCAACTTCGACCGCTTCGCCATAATGGATGTGGCCGGCAGGCGGCAACGGCTGATCGTGGGACGCAAGGGGCAAGAGCTCCTGGCGCAAGTGCTGTCGCCCGGCGGGACCGCTCGCGCCCTCGACGAAGCGGTAGCCCACGTTGCGCACGGTTTCGAGCACCGCCGCCGCCGGTCCGAGTTTCTGGCGCAGTCTCTTCACGTTGGTGTCGACGGTTCGAGTGTCCGCGTGCGTGCGAATGCCCCAGACTTGCCGCAACAGCTGTTCGCGGGAAAGCACTCGCTCCTTGGAAGACATGAAGGTGACGAGCAGACGGAACTCCAGCGCGGTGAGCGACGTTTCGACGCAGTCCACCAGCACGCGATGGGCGACGGTGTCGACGCGTAAAATGCCCGACTCGCAAACTTTGGCGACAGCTCGACCTCCACGTGGTTTGCTGAGAACGCTCACTCGTTGGCAGAAACGCGGCAGGGAAACCGGCTCCGATGCGTACAGGTCGGGTTCGACATGAAAGCGTGGCCGCGTGCGCGTCGCAATCTGGGGTTTGAAAAGAACGAGCGGCAGGTCGGCCACCTCTTCGTACTGGAGGATGGCCCGACGAAGCTCCCCGCCGGCCATGTCCGGTAAAGCCACGTTCGCCACGATGACGTCCGCGGAAAGTGCGGTGGCAGCTCGGATGGCGTCGGCTCCCCGCTTGGCCGTGGTCACCTCGAAGCCGCGGCTTCGCAGACCCGCGCGAAGAAGCTGGGCCAATTTGTCGTTCGGTTCCACGACGAGCACAAGCTGCCGCAGCTTCATGCTAGGCGCAGTTCTAGGCCGCGAAGCGTGACATTCAGGTGACAGCCGGGCGAGCTATTGGTGACGACTTTCGGGCGAATCAGCGCGAGCCCGTCCAGCCGCGTTCAACCAGTAAGGATTCTGCCGCGTGAGGCCGCTCAGAGTGAAAATCCAGCCGAAACGAGTCCGAACACGCCGTACCGCATTTGCGCGGTCGGTTGGATCGAGCCGGGCACTCCTTCGGTGGCGAGAGCGCTCAGGCCTACTTGGGTCGTCAGTGCGATGGGGCCACGCACGTAGTGCGCCAGCGGTCCTGCGGCCATGTCGAACATGGGTACTGCAATCCCGCCGTGTTTCGTGTCCGACGAGAAGACGAGCATCCGAGCTCGCGCGTCGACGCCCACCAGAACTGCCGGGCCCAGCCGGAGAACGGAGCCTATCGTGAGCTCGGCTTGATGGTCGTCTCCCTCGGGGTCTTGGCCGTAGCTCATGCTGCTGAAGAGAGCGACCTTGCCGACGTTGCGACCGAGCAAGAGGCTGGCCTTCACCAGCCCCTCACCCTCGATGTTCTGCGGCAAATAGAGGAGAGCGGCACCGAGGTCGAGCCCGTGGCGCTTCTGCGAAAGGAACTGATACCGGCCGCCGAGCATCGCACTTCCCCTTCCCCAGAGATCGTGGGACGAATAACCGGCGCGCACCGAGAGACCGCCGACGACGTGGGCGTCCGCTACCCCTTCATAGATGAAGGCTCTGCGCGCGCCGTCGTAACCGGATTGGGCCGTGCCGTAGGTAGCATCGCTCGATGCTCCTATCGTGAAAGGCAGAAAGGCGCCCGCTGACGCCGTGCGCTGGGCGCCTTTTTCTTGCGGTTCCTCGGTCCGAGCGGCTTCTTGCTCGTCAACCGCGCCTGCGCCCGGCGGCTCTGGTTTGTCGGCGTTCGATGTGCGCGCGGCGACGAGGATGGATAGCAGCGACAGAACGGCGGGAAATCGTCGCGAGATCATCGACGCACCTCTTTTCGGGGAAGGCCTTCGGAAATCAGAATGGCTCTCTGCAGATCGCGCTCACTCGAATCGGGGCGGCTGAAACTGACCCTGCTGGTGAGCGCGCGCCAGAGGGGGTTCGGTGGGGCGAAGGGGACCGGCGCGAATGTGTAAGGTGTGAAATCCGGCGTACCGGTGAAAATCTCGCGCAGGTTGGTCGCCGCGGCATCGTATTGATTGAGCGGCGGAATACCGAGAATGAGATCGACCGTTTTGAAAATACTGGCGAGGCTCGTGTGGACGTGGCTCACGTGCTCGCGCTTCACCCACGGGCTGACGGCGAGGAAAATCGAGCCGTCACATTGACTTCCACACCGGCGGGCGTCAGCAAGCGACCGTTGGGAAGGATGGCTCCGTTGACACCGCCGATGTCCACACTGCGCGAAGTCGGCCGATCGCCGGCGGGCGCTCGATGAAACGGCGCCAACGTCTGTGGCCCTCGTAGCGGTTCGGTATCCTGCGCCGACGGCTCGGCCGTCGTTCCTGCGTCGTTCCCCCCGCAGGCGGAGCCAAGCACCGCCAGGGATGCGAGCGCGACGGCGCGACGTTCACGGAATCTTCCAGGCTTCATCGTGTACCTCCTTGCTGGTTCGCTCCGAGACCGCGAAAGAGCTCGTCATTGAAGTGATCGGTGTCGAGATCGTCTTCGCGACGGAAGTTCTGCCCTGCCATCGCGTTCGCCCAATACGCGGCGTCGTGGCGAGGCATGACCATCGGCGTCGCGACGAGTGGAGGCGGGAGGGGCAGCGCCGTGGTGCGAAGAACGTCGGGCACGAGCGCCGTGAAAGTGAAGGTGTGCCGGCGATGTTCGAAGATGTCCGCCATGGGCGCGGCCAGCCCATCGGTGATGCCGAGAGAGTCGAGACCGAGGACGTCTTCGATCGTGCGGACCAAGCTCACCGTGTTGTAGGCGGTCGAAACGATCGCGCCCTGCTTCACGTGCGGGCCAGCGACGAAAATCGTGCTCCGATGCGCGTCGACGTGGTCGCCGCCGTTCTGAGCGTCGTCCTCCACGACGAAGATGAGCGTGTCGTCGGCATACCGGCTCTCGGACACCTTCTGAACGAGCAGCCCGACGGCGTAATCGTTGTCCGCGAACTGTGTGTCGGGCGTATTGACTCCGTCGATCGCCGTCGAGAAGTCTCCGAAGTGGTCGTGCGGGAGGCGCACCAGCTCGAGCGCCGGAAGATTGCCATTCGTCACATAGAGGTCGAATTCGCGCTCCCACTCTTTGAAGCGCCAGAAGTCCGGATACTTCATGTCGTATCCGCGGAAGAACGGATCCGACACCGCGTGCAGCGATTCCTTGGTCGCGAAGAACTGGCGAACGCCGGCCGCAAATGGCTCTCGCTCGAGCGCGATGAAGGCAGGACTGGTTGGCGGAAGGGAATAACGGGCCAGATCTCCATAAAACCCGTAGTTGCGAACGGAGAGCCCCTTGCGGAGTGCCGCGTCCCACAGATAGGCGGTTCCCGCTTCCCCGCCGGGGGCGTCGCTCGCCGCGATGTCGGCCGTGCCCGGGAGCAGATCGGGGTCGGGGGGCGTGAACGGCTGCGCGGCAATTCGTTCGGCGAAGGTGGCCAAGCCGACGTTGATGTTGCGGTTGGTGCCTTCCCAATCGTAACTGAGTCCGCGCCCTGCGTAATTCGGAGCCTGCGTCTTTTCGATCGAGTCGGCCGTACGAGCGGCTACCGTCCAGTTCCAACCGTCCCCGCTCGTCTCGCCGCTGTCGAAAAAGTTGTCGAGATTCACGAAGGCGCGCGCCAGGGCATGGAAGTTCGGGCTGAGGGGCTCGGGGAACAGCGCGAGCGTCGCGTCGCCGTTGCCCTCCGGCACGTCCCCCAGCACCTGATCATAGGTGCGGTTTTCCTTCACGACGTAGATGACGTGGTGAATCCGCTGCCGAACGAACCGCAAAAGAGCCTCTTCGCGCGCATGATTTTCGGCAATCGGAAAGTGGTTGTTCGATGCCGTCTGCCAGGTGAGCCGAAGGAGCTCGCCGAGATGGGGCACCGGAGCGCTCAAGAATCCGGCCTTGGTCAGCTGGCGAATGTAGAGATTTCGGCCGCTGCATGGGTTGAGCGAGCCGGGAGCGATGGAGAATGTGTCGCGGCACGCGCCCGGATTGGGGCCGGCATTGGCCTTGCCGTTCACGACATAGAGACGCGAACCGTCCTGGCTCAGGCTGACCGAGTTCGGGTACCAACCCGTCGGGACCAGCCCGATGACTTGGCTCCGCACGTGCTGGCGGCAGCCGAGCGCGATGACCGCAACCGAATTGGTACCGCCATTGGTCACATAGAGAATCTGTTCGTCCGGCGAGAGGGCGAGGCCGTTCGGATTCGCGCCTTTCAACTGAGCTCGATTGGGGAAGAACGCCTTCGGTGCGGTCACGTCGATTTCTTCGACGACCTCGTTCGTGCGGGTGTCGATGACCGATATCGAGTCGCTGTTGCTATTCACCACGAAGAGAAGGGTTTGGTCGTGGTCGAGAACGCTCTTGCCGGGCTGATCGCCGACAGGGATGCGTTCGGTCACCGAAGGGATGTCTTCCGCCAAGCTGACGACCACCACTTCGTGATCGCGCCCGCTCGATACGTAAGCGGTCGAGTCACCCTTGACCGCGACCCAAAACGGATACTCGCCACCGGGCAGGCCCTGCGCCGACGGATTGACTTTGCCCGGCCGGAGGTCGAGCTCCGCGATCACCGCGCGCGTCGCCAGGTTCACCAGGGTGACAGAGTCGTTCTCGTAGTTGGCCACGACCGCTCGCGTGCCGCTGGCGTTGACGGCGAGACCGGCCGCTGCGGGCTGCGTGAGCAACCCGAGCCCGACCGTGTGGCCGAGGGCAATCGGTGCACCCATCTCGGCGAAGAGCCCCCCGGTATTCGAAAAAACGTGAACGTTGTCGTTGACGCCGCCGCTGACGTAAAACTCGATCCCATTCGGATTCCAGGCAATCCCATTGAAGGTATTGGGAACCTGCAGCACCTGTCGCTTGACCGGCGGATGGACGCTGATGTCGTAAACGAAAACGTACTCGTTCGACTCGGGGGCAATCCGAGCACCAGTCGGCCCGTTGTTGCGGTTGTAGCCCGAAGTCAGGATGAGGAGCGTTCGCCCATCGGGGCTCGCCACGGTGGCGACCGCCTGGCCGGCCGTGAAGTCCGGCCGGGTTGAAAGGTCGGGATTGAGCGACTGAAAAATAGAGCCTGGTATCGCGGTCGGCGTGATTCGCGCGCCCGTGGGTAGAAGCTCACCAAAGGCGGCCATGAGGCCGTCGGTGGTTTGTCCGATCTCGTCCGTCGATGCGACGGACGAATCGGGAACCGTCGATCCGCAAGCAGCCAACAACCACGGCAGGCACACAACGGCAACTCGAATCCGATGGAGCATGTTCGCCTCCTCGCGTCGATTCGCGTGACGGCATGTCTACTCGGATCGACGCGCGGGCGATTCGAAGATCCGGTGAACGATCGGTGGCGCTCGCGTTCTGGGACGGCAACAAGTGACATGAGCGCGGCGAGCAGGTGCCGAGTTCACCTCGATGTCATGCGCGCGCAAATTTGCACGATCATCATCCATGCGTGCCCTTTCCGCCATCGTGTTTTCTTAACGTCACCAGGCGTGACGACTTTTCGAAAGCGGGAAGGCTCCGCGCTCCTTTCGGCGCTGTTGCTAGCGGCGTGCGCCGCAGCTCCCCGCGCGCAGGACACCGCCCCGCTCTCGCCGCCTCTCGAAATCCTGGATCGACGTGCGGAGCGGCCGCAGGTGGTCATCGTCGTTCTCGACGGCGTGCGGCATCAGGAAATCTTCGACGACAATCTGGCAGGAGAGATCACCCCCAACCTGCGCAGGCTGGCCTCCACTCGCGGAGCGCTCGTCGGGGGCCCGGGCGAGAGCGATGCGATGTGGGCAACAGGCCCGAACTTCGTATCGCTCCCGGGCTACCGCGAGATCATGACCGGGCGTCCTTCTGCCGATTGTCAACAGAATGCTTGTGCGCCGATCGCGCTCGATACACTGGCCGACGAATTTCGCGCAGAGGCGGCGAGCGCCCGGGAGATCGCAGTCATCTCGTCTTGGGAGGGCATTGCCCAAGCGGCATCGCGACACCCAGAGTCGATCGTCATCTCTTGCGGACGCAAACTCATTCACAATCGCGACGTTCTGGCGGCCGATTCCCTTTCGACCGCTCTGCTGCGCGCGGGAGAAGGTGCCCCGCCGGCGCCCGGCAGCGGTGACTTTCGGCCCGACGCGCTCACTGCGCGCATCGCTCTCGAATACCTGGCTCGTGAACGCCCCCGTTTTCTGTTTCTCGGGTTGGGCGAGCCGGACGAATATGCGCACCTCGACGATTACGCGGGTTATCTGCGGTCGCTCCGCGCCGCCGATCGCGTGATTGCAGACATCGACGCGCTCTTCGAGCAAACCGGTGCCTGGAAACGTGACGCTCTTCTCTTGGTCACCACCGATCACGGCCGAGCAAGAGACTTCCGCCACCACGGTGGCGATGTTCCGGAATCCGGCCGCGTGTGGCTGCTGGCGGCGGGGCAGCGTGTCGCGCGATCGCATCTCGCCTCGACCCGGCAGGTGGCGCATTTGGCCGACATCGCTTCCACCATCCGCCTGCTCGCCGGGTTACCGTCCGACACGACAACCTCGACCGGGGCGCCGATCGCGTCCCTGGTAGGCCTCGAGAGGTAACCAGCGTCACGTGCTCAAGAAGGCTCCGCCTCGTGCGGGATCGAACCACAGCGTTTCGTCGTAAAGCGGCGTGATGACTTGTGCTTCGGGTGCGACCCGACCGAGCTCCGAAACGAAACCATCCATGTCGATGCCCGGCAACAGGCGAAGCCCCGCGTCGAGAGGCGCGAAGAACGCATCGTGGTGCGCCGGAACGATGACCGAGGGTCGCAAGCGACGGGTGAGGCGCTCCAAGTAGCTCGGCGTCGCCCGCCGTCCCGCAATCCCGACGAGAAGTAGATCCGCGCGATCCCGGAGCTCGGCGTCGATGAGATCGGCGCTCCCATTGTGATAAATCGTTACTCCTCCGGCGCGCACGTAAATGCCGAACGCGCCGCCCATTCGATATTGCCAAGTATGCGACGGCACGCGCGGCGCCGACGTGACGACGCCGGGGAATGGCACGCGGCCGAACAGGAGCTTCGCGTGCAGGCTCGGCACGAAATGAATCACTGCGTCGCCAACGGTCAATTCCAGCCCACGTTCGCCGACCTCGACGAGCTGCGCAGGGGAAAGGCCGTGCCCTCGACCGAACGCGCACGTGGTCGCCGAGCCGACGAGCTTGGCACCGGTGATGCTCGCGATGAGAGGAGCGTCGAGAAGATGATCGAAATGGCTGTGTCCGCAAAGGATGGCGTCGACCCGTGATGGAAGCCGGGCGCGTACGGCCGACTCATCGGGGGCGAGCCTCGATGTCGCCAGCTTGGCGACTGGTGCGCGTGTCAAATACGGATCAATCAGGATCGTCGTTCGCCCGGTCTCGATGACGTACCCCGCAGTGCCGAGCCATCGCAGGCGCACGGTCTCCGGTAGGGGTCGCGCTCCGAAAGGGCGAAGATCGTCCCGCGGCACGAACTGGGGAAAGACATATCCATAGAGCGTTCCCACGCGCGCGAATCTACTCGGACGCTCACCCATGTGACATCACTGTTCGGATTGTGTCACGAGAGTTTCAGCAGCCGGTCACGTAATGCACATAGAGCAGTGTACAGATGGGCCGGATGGAGCGCCAAGGATCCCAAAAGCAAACCGATCCGTTCGCGCTCGACATCTCGCTCGAGCATCCCACCGCTCGTCTCGTCTGGCCCGCGGTTCGATCGTGGATCGAGCAGGTGACCGGGCTCGCCGAGCTCGGACGGGCGTATCGCCGGGTGGCCCGTGCCGCAACCGTCGAGGACTTCGTGGTGGATACACTACGCGAGCTCGGCGTCGATTGGCATGTGAACGAGTTGGATCTTGCGCGTGTTCCCCGATCGGGAAGCTGCATCGTGGTCGCCAACCACCCGTTCGGAGCGATCGAAGGGCTCTTGCTCGCGCGAATCCTTCGCAGCGTGCGTTCGGACGTGAAGATCTTGGCCAATCATCTGCTCGAGCGAGTGGAACCGCTCCGAGACACGTTCTTGTTCGTCGATCCATTTGGCCGGCGCGATGCTGCTGCACCGAATTCCGGTGCGATCCGCCGTGCCGTTCGGTTCCTGCGAGCGGGAGGCATGCTGGCTCTTTTTCCAGCGGGTGAGGTTGCGCATCTGGACTTCAGGTGCGGCAAGGTGACCGAAGCACCCTGGAACGAAAGCTTGGCGCACCTCGTACGAGCTTCCAAAGCTCCGGTACTGCCCCTGTACTTTCGCGGTCACAACGGCCCCTTCTTTCAAGTCGCCGGTCTTTTGCATCCGCGATTGCGAACGGCTCTTCTGCCGCGGGAGCTTCTCAACAAGCGAGGACGGCGAATCGAAGCTCGTGTCGGGGCACTCGTCACGCAGCGAAAGCTCGCGTCCTTCGACGTGCCATCGGACGTCGTTGCCTATCTGCGCGAGCGCACCTCGATGCTCGGCGCGCGCAGTGAGTCGAGGCCCGACGGCACGCGAGTCGCCCGCGGCAGCACAGGCCGACTGCGCCAGGTCAATCTTCAGCCGATCGCGCCGCCCGTCGACCCCGCGCGGATGGCGCGCGAGATCGGCGCCTTGCCGCAAGAACAAGTGCTCGTGCACGAGAACGGGCGGGTCGTCGGGTGGGCGCGTGCCCACCAGATCCCGCTCACGCTGAACGAAATTGGTCGCCTGCGGGAAGTCACGTTTCGCGCTGCCGACGAGGGGACCGGAAGAGCGATCGATCTCGACGCCTTCGATCGTTCGTACCTTCACCTATTCG
>DASWDH010000136.1:0-4291 GCA_036395495.1 Polyangiaceae bacterium | reverse complement strand
GGCCCGCCGGGCGACCGAGTTTGGTGGCCAGCGTTCGCTGGCCCAGTCGATCGGCCGACGCCCCGAGGAGCATGCCGGCCCCGTCGCCGGTTCCGCGGGCAATCACGAACACGCCACCCGTGTCTGCCCGCAGATCGATAGGCGCCTGAATGGAAGTGATCATCGGATCCAGGGTGCCACCGCCGATGGGGATTCGCAGAACCTGCGTGGCGCTCAACCCGTACACTGCCGATCCGAAGAGGGCAATCCGCGCGAACGCATCGGCGATCGATACCGTCGAAGGCGCCCCGCCCGCCGCCGGCACTGCTTCGAGTGAGCCCATGTCGAGGTTGAAGTAGACGGTGCTCGAGTCCGCGGCAAGGCCCCCGAAGCTCAGCGACTCGGCGGGATCGTGAAGCGGCATGGGTAGCGCACCGGGCGTCGTCTTGTCCCACTTGCCGATGAGTCCACCGTTGTCGGCGCACGCGAAGAAGAGGAACATGGCATTCAGGGCGAGCACGCCGGGGGAGGCCGAGCGGCACACGTTCGCGTCGACGATGGCAGTGGTCGTTCCGCTTGCCTTGTCCACCCGCACGACGCTCCGAGCCAATTGAGTCGATCCGATGTAGACCGCCTCGTCGTCGACCAATAGATCGCGCACAATCCCTCCGGTGACCACATCGACGGCGAGCGGGCTCGGGCACCCTCCCTCTTTGGGTGCCTTCATCAGGGTGTAATTCGAACCCGTTTTCGTGATCCAGTAGAGCGCCGACCCATCGGCGCCGATCGCCCCCGGTCTCGACTGACCGGTGAATAGCGGTGTAGGCGCGCAAGATGCGCTGTCACATGAAGACGTATCGACCGGCGCAGGCGTGCACGGGCTCGGGCCGCCCGCCTCGGTGCCGCTATCGTTGCCCGCGCCGCCCGAACTTGCGGCATCGTCTTCCATTCCCCCGCTGCCCGCGGCATCCTGCCCGGCGTCCGGTTGACCCGTCGCGGAGAACGGCGACGAACAGGCCGCGCTCCCCAGCAGCCAACACGCTATGGAGCCAATCAGCGATCTCATGTTGCAGGTAGGGCACAAATGAGCAGGGTATCCTACTCGATCGCCGAGGCTCACGTCGATCCCAACGAGCAACACCGACGCGGCCGCTCCCAATCGTGCGAGCTGCCCTAACATTACTGCGTCAGATCGTCGCTGCCAGATCGTTTCATCGGAGTAGCCATAGGCCCACTCAAGTACTGACCGGACAGGCGGAGCTGGCTGTCGGCGAAGCCGAAGAGGCGAGGCCTCGCGGCCCTTCCGGTCTGATGGGTCCTACCGACGGCCTCGCCGTAAATTTGCGTGGGGAAACGCGGCAATTGCTGATCGTGATCTGTCATCGCCAAGATCTGACGCAGTCATGCTAAAGCCGACGACGAATAGGCCGTTCAAGTCTCGACGCTCCATTGCCCAATAAGGAGGATGCGGGCACACATGAGCCTCTGCAAAGAGATCGAAGCCGTCGGAGTGAGTTCCGAGTCGTGGGAGCGAGCGGCGGCCGTCGCCGTGAAGAGTGCCGTCGAATCGCTTGCCGATCGCTGCATCATTCGCCGGGTCAACGACAACACGCTCTCCACACCGACGTTCGAAACCGAGGTCGTCAAGTTCGACTTCACTCTCAACGCCGATGGCAGCATTCACAAGTACCGCGCGAGAGTGCGCGTATCACTCGTCTACGGTCTCGGGTCGTCGCGGTCGTTCGCCCCACCGCCGATCAGTGTGTTCGGTTGTCGTCGTGGTGGGCCTTGAGGCCGCGCAGCATCGCGCGCATGTCGCGGCCTCCCTTGAGAATGACGACGATCGTGATGACGGCAAAGGCGCTGCCGGATACCAGCAGCGAAACCGTCCAAAAGAGCTTCCAGACTTCCATGTGATGGGCTCCTCTCAGGTCACGACCGCGGTCGGCGCAGGCGCCGCTTCACGCTTGCCGACGAGCGAGCCGACGACGAGACCGGTGGCGGCTAGTCCGAACGCGGTGAAACCGGTGATGTTTTCACTCCACTTGAGGAAAAAATAAGGAACGATCGATCCGATGCCACCGAGGAGCATCGCCGCGTATCCGCCGGTGACATTGGCGCGCCGCCAGTAGAGGCCACCGATGACCGAAACGAACGCGCCGGAAAGGAAGATCGTGCCGGTGATGCCGAGATAGAGGTAGACCGCTCCGGGGAGCTCGTAATAAAGCCCCCAGAACATCACGAACAAGCTGACGAACACGTTCGCGATGCGGTTGATCAGGATCTGCCTCTTCGAGCTGAGCTCGGGTTTGCCGAGCACCGCACGCATCGGAATGACGATGTCCTGCGAGATGACCGAGCTCCAGCCGAGCAGGTACGAGCTGTTGACCGACATGGTCGCGGCCAGCATGCCGGCCACGACGATGCCGCGAACGCCGGGGCCCAGAATCTGCGCGAGCAATGCCGGCATCGCGGCGATGGGTTCGATGGCGTGACCGTTCACGATCGGTGTTGGAATGCCCTCCTTGTCGAGCGGTCCGGTTCCGAACATGACGAGCGCGCACATGCCCCACAACATCGGGAGCATGCCTCGGCCGAGGAAGATGACGCCGGTCCAGGTCATCACCTTTTTGGCGGTCACCGGGCTGTTGGTCGAGAACATGCGCATCGCCGTCGTCTGCCAGCAGGTGCTCACCGAGAACCACAAGAGCACCTGCCAGATGAGAAACGTCCAGCCGAAGCGCGGGTTCTCGACCGGGCTGAATCCCCCTGGGCCCAAGACCCGCGTGACCTTGTCGACGATGTTGCCGAACCCGGCGTAATAGACGGTGTAGATGGTGACGAGGATCGTGGCGACCGAGAGCAGGATGTACTGCATGAAATCGGTAATCACGACCGAGACCATTCCGCCGAGCACGGTGTAGACCAGCTCGAGCAGCAGAATGATGGTCATGACGAGCACGAGGTAACGACTGTCGATGCCAGTCACCACCGTGAGGAACTGGCCTTCGATTTTGAGAAAGATGCCCATGTTGAGAATGCCGCCGACCGCCACGAGGACGCCGGTCAGGATGCGCAGGCCGCGGCTGTACTTCACTTCGAAGTACTCGGGCACCGTCATCAGCTTGAGATCGCGAAAGCGGCTGACCACGAGGCCCGTTCGCCCCACGATGATCATCACGGTGCCCGAGATCATGGCCGCGGCGAAAGCAGCGAAGCCCGCCTTGTAACCGAGCTCGGCGAAGTACATGTACGTGATCGTGCCGATCTCGGTGGCGGCCAACGTTGCGATGCCGACGTAGACACCGAGCTCGCGTCCCGCCACCAAGAAGTGCGTGAGGTCGCCCACGAAGCGTTTGCCGAGAATGCCAATCCCGAGCGACCCGGCGAGGTAAAGAACGACGATGACCCAGTCGATAGCCGCGAAGTTCACGCGGCGTACTCTACTGAAACTCGCCGCCCGGTGATACGGCTAAGCGCAGCGGGCCGAAGGCCGCGCCGAGTAACTCAACAGAGCGCTCCGCCGTCGAGGGTGACCGCAGACCCGGTCATCCACGAGGAGTCCTCGCTCGCCAAGAAGAGTGCGAGGTTCGCGACATCCTTCGGTAAGCCGAGGCGCTTCAAGACAGTCCCTTCGGCGGCGGCTTGCACCGCTTTTTCGGGATCCGGAAACGCCTTGGCCGAATCCCAGATGAGCGGCGTGTCGACGGGGCCGGGACAGATCAGATTGGCGCGAATCGATGGGCCGTAATCGCGCGAGATCTGCTTCACGAGGGGCACGAGCGCGCCCTTGGAAGCGCAATACGCGGCGTGATTCGGAAAACCCTTGAAGGCGGCGATGGAGCCGTTCACGACGATGCTGCCGCCCCCGCGCTTGTTCATTTCGGGAATTCCGAAACGGCAAAGATAGAAGACGGCGTGCAGGTTCGCCGCCATGGTGCTGTGCCAAATTTCGAGCGGCACGTCGGTGATCGAGCCGAGCCCGAGCTCTCCGGCGCTCAAGACCAAGATATCGACGCCACCAAAAAATTCCACGGCCGCAGCGACCAGCGCCCTGTTGCCGTCGAGGCTTCCCACATCGCCACTCACGAATCGGACGCGCCCCCCCTTCGAGCGGATCTCGTCCGTCAAGAGCTGACCGCGTTCGGCACTGCGTCCGCTGGCGACCACGGCCGCACCCTCGCTGGTGAAAAGCTCGGCAATCGAGCGGCCCATGCCGCTGGTCGCTCCGGTCACGATCGCCACCTTGCCTTCGAGTTTGCCCACCGCTCTCCTACCTTTCGCCGGTGTTACTCGGCGAGGCCTTCGGCCC
>DASWDH010000135.1:0-12227 GCA_036395495.1 Polyangiaceae bacterium | reverse complement strand
CGCGACGTGATCGCGCGCCGCACGCTGCGGCGCTCTTCCGGCCAGAGGTCGGCCGCGATCGAACCCACGGGTGCGACCATGACCAGCGCGAGATCTCGGAGCCGGCGCTGCAGCTCGCCCTCGAGAATTTCAGCGGGACTCGGCAAAGTCGTAACGATCGCTATGCACCTCCTCAAGCGCCCATGATGCTTTGGGCCCGAACGCCGTTTGCCGCGGCGACGCCATCGCGAGCGACCGCTGGCGCGGCGGCAAACGTGTCGACGGGTCGAGCTTCTGCCTGCTCGATGCATTCACTCAACCTTGCGGCCAGCACACGCACATTCGGCTCGAGCACCATGCTGTCGTGGTCGCCGGGCATTTCGAATACATCCACGCCCTCGACGTAGGGACCCCACCCGTTGTCGTGATAGACGAAGCGCCTTTCCCGGTTGATCACCCGGCCGGGACCGAGCACGGCGTGCTCATCGAGCTTGGGTCGAAACAGTGTGACCCGCAAGGGGAGCTTCACGATCTCGTAGCGTTCGAGGCAGCGGCGAAATGCGGTCTCCATGGCTTCGGAGTGAAAGTCGAATGGCGTCTTGCTGGAGCCGTTGCTGCTCCGATTTCGCCGCTTGGTCGTTTCCCAGGTGTAACGATCCTTGATCCAATCGAACAAATGCGCCGGACCGCGCTGTCGTAAGCGGCCGAGGTGCAGCATCCATCGATCGTGCGCAGTCAGCGGAGGTGAGCCGGGCATCGGCGTATCGAGCAGAACGAGCAGCGCGACACGTTCACCTTGCGCCAAAAGCTGCCTTGCCATCTCGTACGACGTGATCCCGCCGCCGGAAAATCCGCCCAACAAATAGGGCCCTTTGGGCTGCACCGTACGCAGCTCTGCGATGTAGTCGGCCGCCATCGCTTCGAACGTCTCGTGCGGCGTATGGTCGCCATAAAGACCGCGAGCCTGCAAGCCGTAGAAGGGCCGCTCTTGGCCCAACAAGAGTGCGAGATGCCGCAGATTCAGTACGTTGCCGAACATACCGGCCACCAGAAAAAATGGCGCTTGGGGCTCGGCGGGTTGGTTCGAAGCCGGGTGCATGGCGACCAGATGCGTGAAGCGCGTACGATGCGGTGTCGAAGAACCCTCGGCGGGTACACCTTCTCGACCGACGGTGCTTCGAATGAGCGCGGCGCAAGAGGCGATCGTGGGCGCCTCGAAGAGCACCGAAATCGGGTAATCGACGCGGTAGGTCTTCTTGATTTTGGCGAACAGGCGTACGGCGATGAGAGAGTGCCCTCCGAGATCGAAAAAGCCGTCGGCGACTCCGACTTGATCCACCCCCAAGAGCTCTTGCCAAAACCCCACCAGAGTGCGTTCGATCTCGTCGCGCGGCGCAACGTACGAGCTGGCCAGCTCGGGTCTCGCAAACTTCGTGCTCTCGTCGGTTCGCTCGGCTGCTGCTCGATCGGCTTCCGCAATGAGGTGGGCGAGATCCATCGAGCTCGCGACGACGAGCGGCCGAGTTACCTTGCCCAGCACCCGATCCACGATTTCGCAGCCCTCATCGGGCAAGATGCCCTGCTCGAGCTGTCGCAGGAAGAGAACCTCGGCGGGTGAAGACGGACGGCCCGCCGACGGCTTGGCCTTCCTTGGTTCGCTCGCGCGGGGGCTGATATCTTTCGGCTTGGCGAATTGTGGCGATTGATGGAGGCGGTGGAGCGTAAGCTCGCCGACTTCGATCAGCACTCGGCCGTTTTCGTCGCTCACGACGACGTCGAAAGACGCAAACTCGCCGGACGCGGAGCTCGTGTCGTGACGCTTCACCCAGCTCACCACCCGCGCGGGAAGAGGTCCGCGCACCGTCACACGCCGGTACGAAACGGGCACCCACAGCGTGTCGCTGCGATAGCCCTCGATGAGCTCCATGGCAAAGCCGGTGGCAATGTCGAGAAGAGCGGGATGGAGCGCGTAGCGTTCGAGGTCGGAGGCGAACTGCGCCGGCAGCTCGAGCTTCCCGATCGCCTCGCCATCCCCGTAGCACGCTTCGCGCAACACACGCCATCGAGGACCGAAGCGCATCTGCCGTTCCTGCGGCGATGCGATGCCCTCGGGATGCTTCTCGCTTCCAACGAGACAGCGGGAGGCAAGGCCATCCTCATTCTGCCGCACCGGTGCGCCCACCGATCCCAGCACGATCTTCGCCTGCGCGTTGAGCTCCCAAGCGAGCTCCTCCCCGGCCGACGGAGATCGGCTTTGCACCTCGAAGTCGTAACCCTGTTCGTTCGCGGCGAGCTTCACCCGGACGTCTTCCGCGGAGCCGTCACCTACCGCGAGCGGGCGCAAAAAGAGGAGGTCCCGTATTTCGAAAGGCAACTTCTCGTCGAGTTCGGAAAGTGCCGCGCGCGCCATCTCGAGGTAAGCGGTCCCCGGCACGAGCGCGTGGCCCTCGACGGTGCGATGCTCGTCGAGGATCCATTGGGTCCCCGGGCTCCATTTGCCGGCGAAGATGTGTTTTTCACCCTGCTTGGTATGCGTGAGGAACAGGGGATGCCGAGCCGCGGCGCTCGCAGCAGGCGCCGGTTCGTCGCGCCCGATAGCCGCTGCAGCTCGCGCGGCCATACCTACTTCGTTCCAGATACCCCACTTGAGACTGATGATCCGGCGCGCCGCGGACGCTCGGCCGCGAAAGCGTTCGCGATGCCGGCTTTGCGCATAGGCGTCGAGGAATGCATTGGCAGCGACGTAGTCCACCTGCCCGATAGAACCGGTGACGGTGCTCGTCGACGAAAACAGAACGAAAAAGTCCAGCGGATGGTCGGCCACGAGCGAATCGAGCACCAAAGTTCCGTGCACCTTGGGGGCGAAAACACTTTCCACGCCAGCTTGCGTCTTCTGAGGGATCAGCTCGTCTTTCATCACGCCCGCTGCGTGAAACACGCCGCGCAAAAGTCCGAAACGCTGCCGTGCAGTTTCGATGGCCTGGCGCATGCTCACCGGGTCGCTCACGTCCGCGGCAACGAGCAAAACTTCGGCGCCCCGGTTCTCGAGCTCTTGGAGAGCCTCGATCTTGTGTCTCGTCGCATCGGAAGCATCGTGAGACGCGAGCCAACCGTCCCATTGCGATCGCTCGGGCAGACCCGATCGCGAAACCAGCACGAGGTTCACTCGCGCCCGTGAAGCGAGGTATCTCGCCATCGTGAGCCCGATGCCGCCGAGGCCGCCGGTAATGAGGTACGTACCTCCTTCGCGAATCACGACCGGCGGCTGCGCGGGCTCGGAGTCGAGCGCGATCTTTTCATAGGTGTGTTCGAATCGCTTTCCTCGTCGAAGAGCGATCACCCGGTTGCCGGGCTCGACCATCGCCTCGGCAAAAAGTTCGCCGGCGAGCGTGTCCATCGCGCGGCTCGGCACCTCTCGCGCCCACGGTCGCTTGGGCGGAAGCGACACGTCGACACTCGCGCAGGTCACCCCCGGGTACTCGTGCGGAATGACCTTGCAGGGTCCGAGCACCGTCGCCTGATCGGGATACGGCAGAGGCTCGCGTTCGACCTGCTGCATGCCGCTCGATACGACGACGAGATGCACCGGACGCTTGGAGCTGTGCTCGCCCAGCGCCTGGGCCAAAAAAAGCAGGCTGTAGAAGCCACGCTCTTGGTTCCGATGGAAGAAGCTCGATCCAGGGCGGAACGTCTGGTGCGTGGCCACGAGCCAGAGGTGTGCGATGCAGTCCGGAGGCTTTCCGCTCGCTACCACATCGCGCAAGAGCGCATCGTAGCCATCCCGCCCGTGCTCGGGCGACAAGCGGTACTCGGTGTGGCTGAGCTGATAATAGGCGTCACTCGGCCGCACGACGACCACCTCGTGGCCACCCGTCCGGAGGCGCGCGGCGATCTTTTCGCCGAGTCCCGCTTCATCCATGAAGATGAGCCACCTTTTGGGCTCGTTCTCCTTGGACGCCGGTGCGGCGGTCTCCTTCCATGCCGGGCGGTAGAACCAATCGTCGACGTTGCCGATTTTTTTCGCAGGCATCGGCGCTTCGCCGGCGGGTGCGGCCACTTTCCCCGGTTCGATGAAATAGCGTTGATGCTGGAACGGATACGTGGGCAGGTTTACGCGCTTTCGTTTTTCGCCGCGCCTCGACTTCTCGAAATCGACGTGGACCGAGCTCGCCCACAGGCGACCGAAAACCGTGAGAAGAAACGCCTCGTCGGGCACCGCCTCGTCGGGGTGCCGCAGCGAAGAGAAGACCGGCTGACCTGGAGACAGACTTGGATGTTGGCGCGCGAGCGAGCTCAACGTCTTGCCAGGCCCTACCTCGAGCAGGGCCCGCCGCGGTCCCTCGAGCAGCGTCTCGAGTCCGTCGGCGAAGCGCACGGTGTGCCGTAAATGACGCACCCAATATTCCGGCGCGGTGGCCTCGGTTTGAGTGAGCCAGGTCCCGGAGAAGTTCGATACGATCGGGATCTTCGGCGAAGAGAGCGGAATGCTTCGCAGGTAGGCCGCGTAACGACCGAGAATGGGCTCGAGCATGCGCGAGTGCGCCGCAATGTGAATACGCACCCATTTCGTGTCCACTCCCTTCTCGACGAGCTTCCTGTCCAACGCTTCGAGCAAAGCCACCGGTCCCGAAGCGACCGACAACTCCGGGGCATTCACACTGGCCAGATCCAGCTCGTCACCGAGGAGCGGTATCAGCTCGGCGGCCGGAAGCGACACACTCAGCATGCCTCCTTGGGGAACCTCGTCCATCAACTTTCCGCGAAGAAGAACCAACCCGAGCGCGTCCTCGAAGCGAAAGACGTCCGACAAGCAGGCAGCGGTGATCTCGCCGAGGCTATGTCCGATCAGCGCATCAGGCTCGATCCCCCACGCCATCCACAACCGCGCGAGCGCGTATTCGACGATGAAGATGGCCGGCAGCTGCACGGATGGTTTTTCCAGTCGTCGCGCGGCGTCCTCGCGCGCGCCCTCCGCTCCGAACAAAAGCGAGCGCCCGTCGTCGTCGACCTTGCCTTTGAGCAGCTCGAAGCCACGATCGACCCATTCACCGAAGACCGGCTCGGTTTCGTAGAGGCCGAGGGCCATGCGCGGGTACTGCGCGCCGCCGCCGGGAAACATGAATGCCACCGATGGAACTGCTTCCCCGACGACGTGGGTGAAGACGCGGCGCGCGTCGTTCCCGCGAAGCAGCTCGATCGCTTCTTGCCGATTCTTTGCTGCGAGAACACGCCGGTGAGCGAATGCCCGCCGGCCCACCTGGAGCGTATGGGCGATGTCGGCGAAATCGTGCTCCGGCCCGGTGGCGAGATGGTCGGCTAGACGGGCCGAAGCAGCGTCGAGCGCGGCACGGCTGCGCGCGGACAGCGCGAGGAGCTGATAGGGGCGCCGCGACGACGAGGAAGGTAGGCCGCGGGGAGCCTCTTCCAGAACGACGTAGGCGTTGGTGCCCCCTACCCCGAGGGAGTTGACGCCGGCGCGCCGGGGCTGCGAACCTTTCGGCCATGGTCGCAGCTCTCGATTGACGACGAACGGGCTATTTGCAAAATCGATCTGTGGATTGGGAGTTTCGAAATTGAGGCTCGGCGGCAGCTTCTGCTGGTGCAACGAAAGCGCTGTCTTGATGAGACTGGCAACGCCCGCCGCCGTGTCGAGATGGCCGATGTTGGTTTTGACCGACCCGACCGCGCAAAATCCCGCGCGGCTCGTCGATTGACGAAAAGCCTGGGTCAGGGCGGAAATCTCGATGGGATCTCCCATCGCGGTGCCGGTGCCGTGGCATTCCACGTACCCGATTGAATCGGCGCGGACGTTGGCCACCGCCATCGCTTCTACGATCGCGCCTGCCTGTCCGTCGACGCTCGGCGCGAGATAACCTACCTTCCCCGAGCCGTCGTTGTTCACCGCCGAGCCTTTGATGACCGCGTAGATCGCATCGCCGTCTTCGATCGCGTCGCGCAGCCGTCGCAACACGACGATGCCCGCGCCACTCCCGAATATCGTACCTTCGGCGCGGTAGTCGAACGCACGGCAGTGGCCATCGGGCGACAGGATCTCGCCCGGCTGGTAGAGATAGCCACGCTTGTGCGGGATCTCGATCGTCACCCCTCCCGCGAGTGCCATGTCGCACTCACCCGAGAGCAGGCTCTGGCAAGCCATGTGCGCCGCCACCAGAGACGTCGAACATGCGGTTTGGACGTTCACGCTCGGCCCCCGCAAATTGAAGCTGTAGGAGACGCGCGTCGTCAGAAAATCTTTGTCGTTGCCGGTATGCCGCAGAAGAAAGAGCCCGACCGATGCGACGAGGTCGGGACGGGTGAGCAAATTGAAAGCGAAGTACGCGCCCATTCCGCAGCCGCCGAAGACCCCGATCGATCCCCCGAACGTTTCGGGCATGTGCCCGGCGTCTTCCAGCGCCTCCCAAGCGCACTCCAAGAAATGGCGATGCTGCGGGTCCATGATGGCGGCTTCTTTCGGACTGAATCCGAAGAACTCCGCGTCGAATCCGTCGAAGTCGTCCAGCACCACGCCGGACTTCACGTAGTTCGGATTCGACAGAATCTCGGCTGGCACGCCGGCCTCGTGAAGCTCGCCGTCGGTGAAGGTACGTACCGATTCGACCCCCTGCTCGAGATTGGACCAGAACTCGCCCACGCTCCGGGCGCCGGGAAGCCGCGCCGCCATGCCGACGATGGCGATGTCATTGTCGTTCTTGACTTCATCGACCATGGGCGTTCACCCCTCGAGCTGCCTCGTCCGACGTCTCATGCTCATCTCGCGCCGCTTCTCTGCACGTTCGGTGCCTTCCTGTGCGGCACTGGACGATCCTTCGGCCGTGAGGAAATCGGCGAGCAATCGGATCGTCGGGAAGCGGTAAAGATCGGTGAGCGTGACCGGCTGCGAAACCAGCTCGCGAAGGCGCTGGTGCATCCGCACGATCAGCAAAGAATGCCCGCCGACATCGAAGAAATTGTCGTCGATATCGATGCCGTCGCGCCCCAGCACTTCCTGCCAGAGCTGCGCGATCGTGGTCTCCATGTCGCTCTTGGGTGCGACGAACTCCCGCGCGGCCGAAGCCTCCGCGAGGTCGGGCGCTGGCAGGGCTTTGCGATCGATCTTGCGGTTCGGCGTGCGAGGCAGCTCGGCCAAGGTCACGATGTGCGAGGGGACCATGAACTCCGGCAATCTCGCCCGAAGTGAGGAGCGCAGTGCGCCCTCGTCCAGAGGCTGGCGTGCCGCGACGTATGCGACGAGCCGCTGATCACCGGGAACATCCTCGCGCAGCACGACCGCGCACTCGCGTACGCCGGGCTCGCGATCGACTGCCGCCTCGATTTCGCCGAGTTCCACACGATGGCCGCGGATTTTGATCTGGTGATCGCGCCGGCCCAAAAACTCCAGGACGCCACCCTCGCGAAATCGCGCAACATCGCCGGTACGGTACATGCGCCCGACACGCGCAAACGGATCGGCCAGGAATCGCTGTCGGGTGAGCTCGTCACGTCCGAGATACCCTCGCGCGACCCCCTCTCCGCCGATGAAGAGCTCGCCGGGTGCCCCTTCGGGCACCGGCTCGCCTTGGGCGTCGAGGACGTACACCCGGGTATTGGCAATAGGACGGCCGATGGGAACGGGGTGTTCGTCTCCGTTCAGTTCGTGCACGGTCGACCATACGGTGGTTTCCGTCGGGCCGTACATGTTGAGGATGCGTGCACCGGTCGCGCTACGAAGCGTACGCGCGAGCTCGATCGGCATGGCTTCGCCGCCCACGAGCAAGAACCGAAGCTCGCCAAGAGCCTCGCGCGCATCGGGATCGTCGAGGAGCATGCGAGCCATCGAGGGCGTGCATTGAAAGTGGGTGACTTGGTGGCGGCGGATCGCGGCCGCGATCGAATCATCGGCATCGCCGGCGTCGGTGTAACGCCTCAGCGCGGATTTTCGGAGTCGCTCCAGGTGGCGCAGGTGCTCGAGCACCAGCGCTGTGGGTACGCCGAAGTCGATGAGACAGGCAATCTCGTCGACTCCCATCTGGGCGAGCTCGTCGAGCAGGCGGAGGCACCCTTCCGGGCGGCCGAACAGGCCGCTGGTCTCGTAGTAGCGAGTGAAAGCGTGCTCGAGCAAGGCGTCTCGTTCATCGTCCGAGAGGTGAGCGAGATCGTCGCCTGCATCGGCCGCCGAGTCCTTCGGCCGCGAAAACGCGGGAAATGCCCAGGCATAGTGCTTGAGCAACTCCAATGACGAGCCGAGATAGCGCTTCAGCGGCTCGCGTACCGCAGCGCGGACCGCGGCATCGTCGTCGCCGACGAACGCGTGGAGCATCAGCGAGACGACACCTGCGTCCGGATCGTGTCCGTGCTCGCGGCGTGCCGCGCGGTAGGCCTCGATTTTGGGAGCCAGCTCGGCGGTCGTTTGTCCGAGCAGGTGCGTCAGCACGTTGGCTCCGATCTCACCGGCTTTCTTGTAGGTCTCCACATTCCCGGCGGTGGTGATCCAGGTCGGCAGCTCGCGCTGCAAAGGGCGCGGCAGCGTGCGAACCGGCACCGGTGCGCCGGACGGACCGGGAAACGGCACGGCCTCCCCCCGCCAGAGGCTTTTCACCACCTCGACGTCGCGGAACATGATCGCCTTGGCGTCCTTGAAGGCTTCGGGTCGGAGAACGAAGTCGTTCGGCTGCCAGCCCGAGGCAAACGAGATCCCGACGCGTCCGTGCGACAAGTTGTCGACCACCGACCACGCCTCGGCGACTCGCGCGGGGTGATGCAGCGGCAAAACGACACTGCCGGCGCGGATTTGCACATTCTTGGTGAGGACGGCCAAGGCGGCCCCGGTCACCGCGGGATTCGGATAGAGACCGCCGAATGCGTGAAAGTGGCGTTCGGGCGTCCATACCGCCGAAAAGCCGTGCTCATCGGCGAACTTCGCTCCTTCCAAGAGCAGCTGGTACTTGTCTTCGCCGTCTTGCGCTTCATCGCTGGCGAAATAGAACAAGCTGAAATCGATCGCTCGATTCCTGAGCGCCAATACCGGAGGTCGCAACCCGTCCCGATCGCGATCGCCGTGGATCACCACCTTGAAGCCGCGGGTGAGAGGCCAGAAAAGCTCGAGCACCGATATGTCGAACGACAGACTGGTGACCGCGAGCCAGGTGCCGGGAGGATCGTGGACGATGCGCTCGTCCATGCCGGCGAAGAAGTTCACGACGTTGCGATGCTCCACCATCACGCCCTTGGGCGTCCCGGTGGACCCCGAAGTATAGATCACGTAAGCAAGGTTCTCGGGGCCGGGGCCGCCTTCCAGGTCGCGCGCCGGCTGACGCGCGATCGCGTCGCGGTCGGCATCGAGGCGTACCAGATGGGTGCCCGCCTTGAGACCGAGCCCCGCCGCCCGCGACTCGTCTTCGACGACGACCACGCGCACGTTCGCGTCGTCGAGCATGAAAGCAATGCGGTCCACGGGGTAGCGTGGGTCGAGTGGCACGTAGGCGCCGCCTGCCTTCAGGATGCCGAGCGCCGCCACGACCAACTCGAGCGAGCGCTCGACGCACAGGCCCACCAGTTCGTCGGGGCCCACTCCGAGCGAACGCAGATGACCGGCCAGCCGGTTCGCGCGCTCGTTCAGTTCTCGGTAAGAAAGAACGTCGTCTTCGAATGCGAGCGCAGCTCGGTGCGGCGTCCGCGCCGCCTGCTCCTCGATGAGATGGTGAATACACGCTTCCGGATAACTCTTCAGCGTGCGGTTGTACTCGACCAGAAGCCTATTTCGCTCCTGCTCGCCGACGAGGGCCAGCTTGCCCACCGGTGTTTCGGCACCGCGCGTCGCCGCTTCCAAAAAGGTGGCGAGCTCACGCGCGATGGCCTTCGCTTTGTCTTCGGGAATGCGGCTGGTATCGCAACGCAGCCGCGGATGGCCCTCCGACGGCACCACCAGCGAAAGGACACAATCGGACAGCGGCTCGGCATCGATGGCGACGCACACCGCCCAATTCTCTGCTCCGGCCGACCGCCTTTGATGGCGCAGCTCGGGGTATCGTGCGACCACGTCTTGAAGATACGTGCCATGGCCACGCGCAGCTTCGAGCTCGGATGCGATCCGATCGCGCACCGCACCAAAACAGGCGCCATGGTCGATATGAATCGATAGCGGCACGGTATCCGCAATCCATTTCGAAAAATCAGGAACGTCATTGGCAATCGACCGAGTCCTGAGGGCAATCGAGAATGCCTCCTTGTGGCTCATCCGCGAGCAGTACACCCCCAAGGCGGCCATCAAGGATGTCGCATCTCCCAGCGCGCGTGCCACGGGTTCGGGAATCTCCAGCGGAATGTCCAACTGGCGCGACGCTTCCGCCGGGCTCGGGAGCGCGTACGGCGCATCCACGGGCTCCAAGCCCAGACGCTCGACCCAAAACGATTCACCTCGAGCGAACCGTCGATCGAGCTCGCTCAGGCGCTCGCGCCCGCCTTCGGAGAGATTTTGTAGCTGGCCACCGACCTCGAGCCCGAGCCGGCGTGAGGCTTCGCGAATCCCGACCGGGCGGCCGTCGAGCGTGGAGAACGCAAGGAGGGCCAAGACTCCGTCTCCGGTGGCAACGCCGATGGCGTCGTCGTCCAACGAGGTCACGCATCCCGGCGGAGCCCCCCCGCGGGTCGTGCGCGCTTCGGCGCGCACGACGGCCAGCGTTTCGCCGGCCGTGAAAATTTTGGCGAGCCCGAGTTGATTGGCGTGGCGCTCGCCGAAATCGAGTGCGCGCACGAGGGCTTCGAGCTCGTGGGCCCCGCGCGTCCAATCGATGACGCAGGCAGCTTCGGGACGTCGGTATCGTCCGAAATAGAGCCTGTCCTCGAGGGTCTGCGGCGTCGATGTCACGGGGCCTGCCGCGAGCTCGGCCGCGAGCTCGGCAAAGCTCTCGATGGCGACCGCGAAGCACTTCGTGTTGAGCGAAAGCGAGGTCTCGTCGGGGGCGACTTCGAAGGTGACCTGTTTGAGGATGGCGCCCGCGTCCACCTTCGCTCCCATGAGGTGCCAGGTCACGCCGTAGCGGCTTTCTCTGGCCATCAGCGCCCACGCGGGCGCATTGAGACCGGCGTAACGGGGCAGCGGTCCATCGTGAAAATTGATGGCGGCCTTCCTGGGGAGCGAAAGCACCTCGTCGGGAATCACCGCAAGATGCGTGATGGCAAAAAGATAGTCGAACGGCTCGCGTCTCAGCGCTTCGACGTACGCTGCGCCCGGATCGACGAGCGTGAGCCCTCGGCCGAGCGCCCATTGCACGACTCGCGGCGCACTGGACACGATCCCCCGAATGTCGTGGCCTTGGCCCAACAGGATTTCTCCGCATTCGGTGAGAAGAGCATCGGTTCCCAGGATGAAGCAGGAAAAACGAGTTGGATTTGCCATTGACCTCTGAGCGCCCCCTGCGACGATTCACCGCACTAGAAAAACTCAGCGATCAATCTGGTCCGTATCCCTGCATTTGGAAGTCAGAAAAGGTCCGACGGTCTTCGGCTCCTCTGCAAATCAGCCGAGCCCAGATTGACGTCTCGATCTTTCGCCATAGAAACTCGCTCACGAACTCGCAGCCAGGCTCGACAGTGCCCGCCGTACAAGTGATACGTTCTTCCACGACTTGGACAATCTGACTCACACCTTGGCCGGACTTCTGATGGCCGAAGCCGCCGTGGCGTTGCGCGCGCGTAAAGGGAGCGAAGCCTCTCGCTCCTGGCGAACGGCCGCGTACCTGACATCGGCGGTCGTGCACAACCTCCCGGATTTCGACTTCCTCTATACGGGGATCACCGGCGGCTCCCTCGGCTATCTCCTGCATCATCGAGGGCACAGCCACACGGTCGTCGTAGCTTCGGCTCTCGGCCTGCTGGCCCTCGCCGTGGTGGCGGTCGTTGCGCGCCGCCGCAAGTTCGGTTGGTCTCGCTCGGATTTTGGTTGGCTCTTCGGCCTGTGTTGGTTCGGTCCGCTGGTGCACATCGCCATGGACTTCACGAACAACTACGGCGTGCATCCCTTCTGGCCGCTCTACGATGGGTGGATCTATGGCGACGCCATCTTCATCGTGGAGCCTTACTTTTGGGCGATTGGCATTCCGCCGCTCATCTTTGCTGCGGAAGCTCGGACCACGAAGTCGATCTACGCGTTGTTTCTGGTGCTCGGCGTCGGGCTCTGCTGGCTCGTTTCGGTCAAGGATTCCCCCTGGGGAGTGCGCTTGATTCCACCGCCGATGGCGCTTGGCGTCACG
>DASWDH010000134.1:0-1922 GCA_036395495.1 Polyangiaceae bacterium | reverse complement strand
GGACACTGTTGTTGTACTCGAAACGGGTCACGCGCCGCAGCGGTGCAGGCCCTGGTCGTACCACCCCGTCCGTGCACAACGTCGGCGTGGTACCCCCACCCGTCGACGTGCCGGCACCGGTACCCGTCGCGCCTCCCGCGCCCAATTCGATATCGGGCGGCTCGCCGATTTTGGCTGTACATCCGCTCAGCAGGGCGAGGACGACCGGAATCCCCCACGGGCCGAGAAGCCGGCGTCGTGATGGTACTGGACGTGACCGCATTCGCATCGTCACCACTCCCCCGCCCGAACGGGCGGACTCGACTCCAGCCAAGTATAGTCTATCATCGCTCCTGCCTGCGAATCAACCGGTTGACCTCCGGGTGAAACGAAAGCCGGTGCGCTCCATATATGGAGACTCGAGCCGGGGTAAGCGGCTCGCGGAGTTCACTGAGCCAGCCCTCGTTTGTCGTAGCCGCCTTTATTCGATCACGCCATTCTTGCGAAGCTGAAGAATTTCTGTCTCGTCGAATTTGGCTTCCCGGAGAATCTGGTCCGTATGCTGTCCGTGAGTGGGCGCGGGCACCGGACATCGGTCGCGCGGCGTCACCGGGGTTCGGTAATAGCTCACGGCAGTTCCCTTGACGTCACCCGTGAAGAACAGGCCCCGGGCGCGGACTTGGGGGTCGGCCAGGAGCTCGCCGGGGTGCAGGACCGGCTCGAGGCAGCAATCGTGCTCGCTGCCGAACGCTTCCCACTCGGCGCGGGTTTTGGACGCGAAGACCTCGGCAAAAGTTCGCTTGAGGCGATCCTGATGCGAGCCCGGAATCAAAGCAGTTTCCCCCCCTTCGACGCCGGCCGCCGCGCAGAACCTCATCAGAAACTTCGGCTCGAGCGCTCCGAGCGCCATCGCTTGGCCATCGCTGGTGAGATAGGTGTCGTAAGCCGCCACGCCACCCGTGAGCAGCTCGGCGCCACGGCTGGGGAGCTCCCCACCGAAAAGCTTGCTCAGGGTGATGGTCGCGAAGGGGACGACCGAATCGAGCATCGCCACATCGAGAATCTTGCCCTTTTCGGTCTGCGCTCGCTCGAGGAGCGCGCCCAAGATGGCGATGACGCTGAAGAGCGCACCGGAGACATCGGCCAGCTGAAAAGCAGGGATCTGCGGTTTGTCGCCGGCCGGGCCTTGTAGCCCGAGCAGCCCCGCGCGCGCGAGATAATCGAGGTCGTGGCCCGCGCGATCGCGCAGGGGGCCCGACTGTCCGTAGCCGGTGAGCGCCGCGACGATGACCTTCGGGTTGAGCTCGAGCATTCGAGCGTGCCCGATGCCGAGACGATCGAGCACGCCGGGGCGAAACTGCTCGAAGACGACGTCGTAATGCAAAACCAGTCGTTCGAAAACGCGCACCCCTTCGGGGCGTTTGAGATCGAGGGTGGCACTCCGCTTGCCCCGATTGAGCGCATGAAAGGCCGCGCCCTGCCCGG
Organism: Polyangiaceae bacterium; assembly: GCA_036395495.1. Lineage (GTDB taxonomy): Bacteria > Myxococcota_A > Polyangia > Polyangiales > Polyangiaceae > DASWDH01. The sequence continues at coordinate 458 of DASWDH010000134.1, read as the reverse complement.
CGACGAGGGGCGGCATGCCGCGCGCGTAGTCGCCCAGTTGCGGATCCTCGATCTTGTCGACCTGCGCGCCGAGATCGGCCAGCACGAGCGTGGCGAGCGGGCCCGGCAGCAAACGGGAGAGATCGAGAATGCGAATCCCCGCGAGGGCCGTCATCTCATGTCAATACCACGCGCCCGCGTTCGTCGTTTTCTCACTCACCGTCTTTCGAGAAGCGACGCAACATCGCTATCGGACGCGCATAGCCGATGCCTTCCGCGGGTTCGAAGAGCTTGGCGGTATTGATGCCGACGACTCGTCCTCGCTCATCGAGCAGCGGTCCACCCGAGCTGCCGGTCCCGATCGCGGCATCGTGCTGAATCAAACCGCTGCGCACCGACGATATGACGCCGGCAGTGAGTGACCAGACCGATTCGTTGGGATGACCGAGGGCGAACACGCGCTCGCCGACGTGCGGCGG
>DASWDH010000133.1:0-5630 GCA_036395495.1 Polyangiaceae bacterium | reverse complement strand
TCGCTGCGCAATATGGCCGCCCTTCTCGGAGGACAGCTTCTCTACGTCACGCCGCCACTGCTATGGGCAGGGATCCAAGTCGCGCGCGACCTCCATCCACGGCGTCGCGACGACGTGGTGTCGTCGCTCTTGTGGTCGGTGACGGTGACCGCGGTGCCGCTCGTCGTGCTGGCTTGCTTATCGCGCGTTGCCGAACCGCACTGGGTCGCGCCGCTTTATCTCGCACTTCCTCTTCATTTTGCCCGGCGGTCCGAACAAGCGGCAGGCGCGCCCATCATCAGCCCGGTGCTCGCGCGTCTCTCCGCGGGGGTCGGTGTATTTGCGGTCGCCGCCGTTCACCTCTGGGTGCTGATGCCCCTCTCACCCAAGCTGCTCGGCTCCCGGTACGTCGCCCGATACGATCTCGCCAATGACCTTTACGCTTGGCACACCGGCCTGCCTCTCATCAAGCGCGCACTCGCGCAGTCGCTCGACCTGGAAGCTCCGCCGCCCATCGTCGTGGGTTCTCATTGGACCGTCTGTGCCCAGGTGCACGCCGCGCTCCCGCGCTCGGTTCTCGTCGGATGCGAAGCGGACATTCCCGACGACTTCTCCCGCTGGCTCCCCCGTTCGATCTGGGAGCGAGCCCCGGTTGTCCTCTACGTATCCGACGATCGCTTCGGAGAAGTAGGGACCGCGATGCCGCATCGCCGCATCGATGCAGCCTGGCACGTCGACGTCCACCGCGGCGGCATCCCCGTACGCCGCATCACCGTCGAGCGCCTCGTCGCCTCCGCCAACGCCTCCCTCCCCACCCGGTGAGCCACGGAGATCCTTCACCCAAAAATCTCCTCGCCTCACCGCCTCCCTGTTCAAATCCACCTCTCGGCGAAGCGAGGCGCCTCAGGGAAGGCGAGCGAGGCGGCGGCGCTAACACTGCTGCCGCAGATTTCCGCTACCAGATCGATCGTCGGAGCGGCCATAATCCCACTCAAACTGACCGAACAGGCGGATTTCTCGGTGTTGCGGAGCGAGGCTGGCCAGGGCGTCGCGGCTCGTTTCGTATTCGGGGTGACTCCGACGGCCTCGCCGTAGTTTGCGTTGGGTCGGCGCCGAATCTCCAGATCGTGATCTGCCGATGCCAAGACTGCGGCAGTAATGCTAAGACGATTCCATTTCGGCGATGATGCGGTCGGTGAACGTCTGCGTGGTGCTGGAGCCGCCGAGGTCGGGCGTCAGGTCTTTGGCTTTTTCGACGGTGCGGCGCACGGCCGTCTCCAGACGATTGGCGCAGTCTTTCTGGCCGAGCCGCTCGAGCATCATCGCGCCGGCCAGCATGGCGGCGATGGGGTTCGCTACGCCCTTGCCGGCGAGATCCGGCGCGGTGCCGTGGACCGCTTCGAAGATGGCAGCATGCTCGCCGATGTTGGCCCCCGGCGCGAGCCCGAGGCCGCCCACCAGACCCGCGGTCAAGTCGCTCAGGATGTCGCCGAAAAGGTTCGTCGTGACGATGACGTCGAACTTGGTGGGATCGCGAACGAGCTGCATCGCGCAGTTGTCGACGATGATGTCGTTGAACGCGATGTCGGGATAACCTTGGGCGATCTCGCGGCCGACCTCGAGAAAAAGTCCCGACGTCATCTTGAGGATGTTGGCCTTGTGAACGAGCGTCACTCGCTTGCGTTCGTGCGCGCGGGCGTACTCGAACGCGAAGCGGATAATCCGATCGGACCCGAAGCGGGTGATGATGGAGATCGATTCGGCAGCGTTTCGGGTGGGGTCGATGAAGTGCTCGATGCCCGAGTATTCACCCTGCGTATTCTCGCGAACGACGACCAGATCCACTTTTTCGTAGCGGGTCACGAGCCCCGCGAACGATCGCGCCGGCCGTACGTTGGCGTAAAGGTCGAACTCCTGCCGGAGGGCGACGTTGACGCTGCGGTACCCGATGCCGATCGGGGTGGCCAGGGGCCCTTTCAGGCACATCCGCGTTTGCCGAATCGAGGCGAGCGTCGCCTCGGGCAGCGGCGCGCCGTGCTTCGGAATGGCGCCCGCGCCGGCATCCATCGGCTCCCAGGTAATGCTCGCGCCGGTGGCCTCGACCGCACGTACCGCGGCGTCGATCACTTCGGGACCAATTCCGTCCCCGCGTAGGAGGGTCACCGTCGGTGGCATTCGAGCGGGCGGACTCTACTTCATTTCGGCAGGGTCCGAAAAAAAGTCATTGTGTGGTGATTTCTCGGCTGGCTGGGTCGAAGGTCTGAGCTAACCTACTTTGGTCGGATGAGGAGTGCCCGAACCGCCGCCTTTGCCAGCGCCATCGTTGCTCTCTGGACCACCAGTGCGAGTGCAGGACCGTACAGGCTTCCTTGGGCACCCGGCCTGTCGATGGAGCTCACCCAGGACTGCAACGACTCGTCCTACGCCGATCACGTCGGCAGCGGCAAGCACGCGTGGGACTTCGCCAACGGCTCGCGCTTCGGCGTGAGCGCGGCTCGCGAAGGCGTCGTGACGCACGTGAAGATGAGCAGCCACGCCGGATGCCAGAGCTCGGCGTGTGTCGATTTCGCCAACTACATCGTCGTCGACCACGGAGACGGGACGGCCTCGGTGTACCTGCATCTCGATGGGCACACGCTCAGCCCCAACGTTCGCTGCGGTGAACGGGTGCGGCAAGGTCAGCCGCTCGCTCATGCGGGTTCGACGGGTTGGGCAACGGGTCCTCATCTTCACTTTCAAGTGAACTCCGTGCATACGAATGGCGCGGACGTTTGCGAGTGCGGCGAAGATGGCCTGGCCTGCGCAGACAAAGAGGCGGCTTGGTCTTCGTTTTGGTCGACGCCACGGTTTCCCTCGTTGCCGGTGTCGTTCGACGAGTGGCCGGCGAGCGAATGTGCCGATCGACGCGTCTTGATGCCCATCTCGCAGAACGTGGAGATGCCGGTCGACCGCCGCGCGGTGAGCGTCGGCCGCGCTTACGCGGCCGTTCGCAAAAAGGCGCAAGGGCGGCCGCTCGTGCTGGGAATCGGCGGTCATGGCTGGCCGGGGTTTCCCTCTACCGATAAATCTCCGCCCCTGTTTCCCGAAATTCTGCGGCCTTCTCCTCCAAGCCCTTCCGTAGGCCTTCCTCCCCCTTGAGGCCAAGCGAGTCGGCGTACTCGCGCACATCCTGGGTGATTTTCATCGAGCAGAAGTGCGGTCCGCACATCGAGCAGAAGTGCGAGAGCTTCGCCCCCTCAGCAGGCAGCGTCTCGTCGTGGAACGCGCGTGCGCGTTCGGGATCGAGTCCCAAGTTGAACTGATCTTCCCAGCGAAATTCGAAACGTGCCTTGGAAAGGGCGTTGTCGCGCATCTGCGCTCCGGGATGGCCTTTGGCCAGGTCGGCGGCGTGCGCGGCGATCTTGTAGGCGATCACGCCTTCTTTCACGTCGTCACGGTCGGGCAGGCCGAGATGCTCTTTCGGCGTGACGTAGCAGAGCATCGCGCAACCGAACCAACCGATCATCGCCGCACCGATGCCGCTCGTGAAATGATCGTAGCCCGGGGCGATGTCGGTCGTCAGCGGGCCGAGCGTGTAGAACGGCGCCTCCGAGCAGACTTCGAGCTGTCGGGTCATGTTCTCGCGAATGAGGTGCATCGGCACGTGCCCGGGTCCCTCGATCATCGTCTGCACATCGTGCTTCCACGCGATCTTGGTGAGCTCGCCCAGCGTGGCGAGCTCGGCGAACTGCGCCTCGTCGTTGGCGTCGGCGATCGATCCCGGCCGAAGCCCGTCTCCCAAGCTGAAGCTCACGTCGTACGCTTTCATGATCTCGCAGATCTCTTCGAAATGCGTGTAGAGGAAATTCTCCTCGTGGTGCGCGAGGCACCACTTGGCGAGGATCGAGCCTCCCCGCGACACGATACCGGTCACCCGGCGCGCCGTGAGCGGGATGTAGGCCAGACGAACGCCCGCGTGGATCGTGAAGTAGTCGACCCCCTGCTCGGCTTGCTCGATGAGCGTGTCGCGGAAGAGCTCCCAAGTCAGCTCCTCGGCTTTGCCATCCACTTTCTCGAGTGCCTGGTAAATGGGGACGGTCCCGATGGGGACCGGGCTGTTGCGGACGATCCATTCGCGCGTCTCGTGGATGTTCGCTCCCGTCGAGAGATCCATGGCGGTGTCGGCGCCCCATCGAATGGCCCACACCAGCTTCTCGACTTCTTCTTCGATCGAGGAGGACACCGCCGAGTTGCCGATGTTGGCGTTGATCTTCACCAGGAAGTTTCGCCCGATGATCATCGGTTCGAGCTCGGGGTGGTTGACGTTGGCCGGAATGATCGCGCGGCCGCGAGCGACCTCGTCGCGCACGAACTCCGGCGTGATGACGCGGGGAATGGAAGCCCCGAAGGAGACGCCGCGATGCTGGAAAGCGAGCGCTTCCTGCACCTTCTGGTTCTCGCGGATGGCCACGAACTCCATCTCCGGCGTGATGATGCCGCGGCGCGCGTAGTGCAGCTGGGTGACGTTGCGACCGGGCTTGGCGACGAGCGGGCGTCGATCGAGGTGAAACTGCAATCCTCGCAGGCGCGCATCGGCGCGGCGCGCGCGACCGTACAGCGAGGTCGTCATGGAGAGCTCGTCCACGTCGCCTCGCGTTGCCACCCAGCCGGCGCGAGTGGGATCGAGCCCCTTCTGCACGTCGATGTGCGCATCCACGTCGCTGTAAGGGCCGCTCGTGTCGTAGACGACGACCGGCGGATTGGGGATCTCTTGCGCGCCCCCCCGGGTCGGCTGGAGGGCGATCTCGCGCATGGGAACCCGGAGGAAGGGGTAGATCGAACCCTCTACGTGGACCTTGCGCGAACCGGGGAGCGGCCCACTGCTGACGGCGGACAGTCGCTCTTGGTCGACCTGCCCATTTTTCGAATTGCGGCTCATGTGCTTTCTCCTATCTTCGAGGAGCGCAGAGCCAGGCTCGTCGCTTCCCTCCGCCGGCATGATCCGGTTCAGGTTCAAAGGGTCGGCCGACTTTCACGGCCCTCTCAGCCCTCGTGGGCACCCCTAGCGACTCGTTCGTTTAGACCAGGGTAGCGCTCCCTTGTCAACGCGCCACACGTCGAAAACGAGGGCGAGGTCAGGTAGGAGCCAGCGCCGTCAGCCCGGCTTCGCGGAGGAGCGACGCATCGTCGTCTCGCTCGGGGTTCGGCGTGGTGAGCAACCGGTCACCGTAGAAGATGGAATTGGCTCCCGCATAGAGACACAAAAGTTGCGCCTCCCGGGGAATCTCGGTGCGCCCGGCGGACAGCCGCACCATGGCCTTCGGCATCAGAATGCGTGCGCAGGCGATCATGCGTACGAGGTCGAGCGGATCGATGGGCGGCAACTCGGCCAGCGGAGTTCCCTCTACGCGCACCAGGGCATTGATGGGAACGCTCTCCGGGTGGGGGTCGAGCGCGGCGAGCTCGAGCAACATTCGACAGCGGTCATCGACCGACTCGCCCATGCCGATGATCCCTCCGGTGCAGACGGTGATCCCTGCCTCGCGAACGGACCGCAACGTCCGTAAGCGGTCATCGTAGGTGCGCGTCGTGATGATCGAACGATAGTTCTCGCGGGACGTGTCGAGGTTGTGATTGTAGGCGTCGAGCCCGGCCTCCCCGAGACGCCGCGC
>DASWDH010000132.1:0-16305 GCA_036395495.1 Polyangiaceae bacterium | reverse complement strand
GAGAAGTCGTCGAAGAAGTGCGCGCTCGCGGGGGAGGAGCGCTCGTGCAACTACCCATGGCCGTGCTCGTGAACGAGTTCAGCGCCAGCGCGGCGGAGCTCGTCGCCGGTTCGCTTCAGGACAATCGCCGCGCAACCGTCGTCGGAGCGCCGACCTTCGGCAAGGGCTCGGTTCAGACCATCCTCGAACTGCCAGGAGGTGCGGGCCTCAAACTAACGACGATGCGCTACTACACGCCGGGCGCTCACTCGATCCAGGCCCAAGGCATCCAGCCGGATATCGTCGTCGAATCGAACCGCCCCGCCGAGCCGATCCGCGTGACGCGCGAACAAGATCTCGAAGGGCATCTTCCTGCCGAAGGACAGCCCACGCAGCGCGGCGCAACGGTCTTTCGCAGGCCCACGCAAGCGACCAGCGACAAGGTGCGCGACCCCGAAGCAGGCCCGCGGACGGCGGCCGACGTTCCGGTGAACCCGGTAGGTGGCCGCGATTTCGCGCTGTCGATCGCCTATCAAGTCGTTCGCGGCGTTCTCGCGCCGAAGAAGGAGCAGCGCTGACACTAGCTCGCAGTTTCTCACTGCCAGATCGATCATCGGAGCAGCGCTGAGGCCACTCGAGCGGACCGAACAGGCACAACTTCGTTTCGAAAAAGCAGACTGGCACTGCCTCGCGGCTCTTCCGATCTTCCAACTAGCAGCAAGAATGGCACCGGCCTCGCCGGACGTTACGGGGCGAAAACCCTGCAATTGCCGATCGCGATCTGCTCCCGCCAAGACTGGCGAAGTAGTGCTATCCACGTTCCAATGCCGCGGCCCCGCCCGCAGCGAGGCCCGCGCGAACCGCGTCGAGAAGCGTGCGTGGCGCGTCGGCGACAGCATCACCGGCTGCGTACAGCCATGCGATTGCATCTCCCTGTGCGTCGCGCACCTGCCCCTTGTCATCGGTCCAGATCCCGACGCGTTCGATCCCGGCTCGTCCGCGCTCACCGGACCACGCAAAACGTTCGAAAAGTGCTCCGTGAGGGGAACCGCTCGGCGAGAGACGTTCGCCACCGATCGCGAGAACCGCGGGCGCAGCGAACGACAGAGCGAAGCCTGCGCCGCCGAACTCGGGTTCCCAAGCGATGCCGCCGCCGACGAGACCGCCCACCGCCAAAACCACCGCGTCGCCCTCGACGATGAGTTCGGTGTCGAGCTCGACACGAGGTCGACCGCGCAAGCCATCCGCACCGACCAGCCTCACCGAGCCGGATACGCGCTCCGCTCCGATCTTGGCGAGCAGCTTGTCACGCGCAAGCTCGAAACGCGCGCCGGCAATCCCACCCGGAGGTGACAAGGGTTCGCCCACCGGCTTTTCGAGCGCCGCCGACAGCCCACCCGCCACGTCGCTCTCCAGCCCGAGCCAGGGTCCCATGACGATCGCGCTCTTGTCGCGAAGGGCAACCGAGCTGCGGAGGCGATCCACGAGCCATCCCTTTCGCTCGGCTTCGTCGTGGCACTTGGCGAAATCGACATCGGGCAGCAACGCTTCGCTCGCTCGTCGCAGAACGTCGGACTCGATCGGCTCGAAACGAAGGCCGCGCGCGAAGGCCCAGGGATCGCTCATCCACGCTTTGGCCAACGCCGCTGCGTCCCAGCCGCGGCGCGCCACGCCAAGCACCGCGATCGTTCCCCGCGCCACGTGTGATAGATCGAGCACGGCGCGATCGCGCCCGCGGCTCGAGCGCAGCACCCCCGAGCTCGTGGCGACCCAGCAGCCCTCGTCGACGAGCTCCCAGATGCCTAGCTCCCCCAAAAACGAACGAACCTCGACGCGGGCATCGCCGAGCGACCGCGTCGCTCGATCGGCGCCGTCGAGCGCACCCGAGGCGAGAGCAGTCGCTCCCGGACGCTCGCTGACCACGGTGACCCGAGCGCCGGCCCGCCGCGCTGCGTACGCCGCCGCGGTGCCGCTCGCGCCCGCACCGATGACGACGACAGCTCGGCTCACTCGTCTTCCTCCAGCAAAGGTCCGAGCTCGGCGCGCACCGACGCGAGCGACAGCGCTTCTTGCTGCGCCTGGACCTGGCCGACGACGACCGCGCGGGTGCTCGCCTGCCGAGCGAGAAACCGGAGCGCCTGCCGGACGCCGTCGCGGGGAGCGAGCCCGCGCTCTTCGGCGACGATCTGTCCGCACCGCGCCGCGCATCGCATGCCGCCGCAAGCGCCAAGCCCGAGCCGGGTGCGCCTGGCCACGTCGTCCACGGTTCTGGCCATCTCGTGACGAATCACGTGACGAATCTCCGCCTCGATGACCGGCTCGCAGGGGCACACGACCGACGCCCAGAGCGGCTTTTCGGCCACGCACTCGGCGATGAGTTCGGCCCGCGCACCGTGGCGATAGACGAGCCTCGACGCCGCAATCGCATCGATGCCCATTCGTGCGCCGAGCGCGCCCTTGGCCACGACCTTTTCGCCTCCCGGCAGCCTCGTCGTGTGGGTGCGACAGGGAGCGACCGCAGCGCCGAGATACTGCACGACCTGGTTCGTCGCCTCTTCGGCGAAAATGCGATAGCTCGCGAGCTTGCCGCCGAGCATCGAGAAAAGCCCGCGTGCGCCATCCTTCGCGTGATCGATCACCCGATGATCACGCGACAACACGTCTTCGTTGGGACCGTAGTCGTAGAGCGTCGGTCTCACGCCGGCCGTGGTGCCGATCGCGCGAGCGCTCGCCACGCCCGGAAAGACCTGGGCAATCCCTTGCAGCAGGTAACGAACCTCTTCCGAAGTGGCGCGCACGTCGTCGGGGTCCCCATAGAAGTCATCGTCGGTGGTGCCGAGCAGCGAAACGTTTTCCCACGGCTCGATGAAAATCTGACGTCCGTCGATGGCGGTCGCCACGATGGCGAAGTTGGTCAGCCTCCGATCGAAGACGATATGAATCCCCTTGCCGGGCCTCACCCGCGTGGCGTGCGAAGAGATGCCTGCGAGCCGCGCCATGAGAGGTCCCCAGGCGCCGGTCGCGTTGACCACCGCCCGCGCGGTCACCACCGAGCTCTTGCCGGTCAGAAGGTCTCGAACGCGGACGCCGCGGACCGCGCCGTCCGATGGGACTCGCAACACCTGCTCGACGGTCGTGTGGGTGTGAATCTTCGCGCCGCGTTCGGCGGCATCGACCGCGTTGGCCACCGCAAGCCGATTTCCATCGATGCCCCATTCGTCGAAGGTGATGCCGCCGGTCAGCCCCGCCGCACTCGCTCCCCCACCTCCGAAGAGCCCTGGCTCGAGCCGGAACAAATCATCAGGCGAAAGGCGCGTATGCGGTTTTCCACGCTTGAGCGGCTGGTAGAAGTCGTACGCCTCGAAGAACGCGTCGACCAAGTTGATCGGTGTGCGCTCGGTACCCACCGGACCGATGGGCATCAGGAACGGAACGCGAAAGAGAAGATGCGGTGCGATCGCTTGGATGTATCCGGAGTCGAGGCACGAGGTGCGCGTGATGTTGGGGTCGTCCGTGAGGTAGCGCGGGCCTCCGTGGATCATGCCGCTCGAGTTGCCGCTCGCTCCGAAGGCGATGTCGTTACGCTCGAAGAGCGCTACCGAAAGACCCCGCAGCGTCGCGTCACGGGCGACGCCCGTTCCGTTGATTCCTCCCCCGATGACGGCGAGATGTACGTCGGCGGACCTCGGCGTGCTCACGTGATCGAGCCGGACGGCGGCGGATTGCGCCAGTTTCGTCGACTGGGAGGTTCGGTGCCGAGGCGGATCGCCCAGCTCAGCTTGATGAGGTTCTTCAGCACGTTGGGAACGCGCTTCAAAAGATTGATGGACGGGGGCCGCTTCTCGACCACGCGCACCGGAATCTCCTCGATGGGAACCTTCGCACGGTAGGCGCGGATGACGAACTCGCTGGCGAACACGTCGCGGTCGACGAGACAATCGGCGACGATGTCGATGAGAGCGTTTCTCCGGAAGGCTTTGAGCCCGTGCGTGTCGGTGCCCCGAAAACCGAGGCTCACCCGCAAGAGATTCGTATACACGAGACTCGCCGCGTGACGGGCCCAAGGTCGATCGTCTTCTGCGCCGGCGATGAGCTTCGATCCGATGACCATGTCCACTGCACCCTGGTCGAGAATGGCGATGGCGCGCGCGTGGAAATCGGTATCGCAGAGATCGATCTCATCGCAGATGACGAACTCGCCTCGGGTCTCGAGAATGCCTTTTTTCAGAGCCTTGCCGTAGTTCGGCTCGCCAATCGAAAGGAAGCGCACCTCCGGGTATTTGGCGGATAGCTCTTGAGCGATGAGGATCGTCCTGTCTTTAGAACCGTTCTCGGCCAGGATGACCTCGTAATTCCAAGCGAGGGGCGCGAGTCGCTCGCGCAAGTCGACGACCGAGGCATGCAAGATCCCCTCTTCATTGTAGACGGGGATGACAAAGGAGATGCGCGGCGTGGTCTCGTTCATCCGGTCGAGTTCTATCCTGGCGGCGGCGCTCTGAGTAACTGCTACGTATAGCTCACATCGCCCCAGTTGACGCCACTGCCGACATCGACTTCGAGCGGTACGTCGAGCTCGTGAACGGTCTCCATCGCATGCTTGACGCGCGCCATCGCCTCGGTGACCGAATCCTCCGGCACCTCGAAGACGAGCTCGTCGTGGACCGTCAGGACCATCCGGGCGCCGGGCACCACCGGCTTGGCCAGCCGAATCATGGCCAGCTTCAAGAGGTCGGCCGCCGTCCCCTGAATCGGGGTGTTTTGCGCCACGCGTTCGGCCGCCGCGCGCAGCATTCCATTGGACGAGCGGATGTTGGGCAAGAGCCTCTGGCGGCCGAACAGCGTGCGCACCGCCTCGCCGCGGCGAGCAGCGCCGAGGGTCTCCTCCATGAAAGCGCGGACGCGGCTGTATCGCTTGAAGTAGGCATCGATGAAGGTTGCCGCTTCTGCCCGCGAGATATCGAGCCGTTTCGCTAGGGCCACCTCACCCATCCCGTAGATGACACCGAAGTTGATGGTCTTGGATCGGCGCCGCATTTCGTCGGTGACTCCGGAAGCCGGAACGTTGAAGACCTCCATCGCCGTGCGGGTGTGCACGTCCTGGCCGGTACGGAACGCGTCGACGAGTACCGGATCCTCGGACAGGTGAGCCAGCACGCGCAGCTCGATCTGCGAGTAGTCGGCGCTCACGATGCGCATGCCCGGAGGCGCCGCGAAGGCGCGGCGGATCGACCGCCCGAGGTCGGTCCGCACCGGGATGTTCTGCAGGTTCGGGTTGTTCGACGAGATGCGACCGGTCGCCGCGACCGCCTGGCTCCATTCGGTGTGAATGCGCCCCGTTTCCCGGTGGACCAACCCGGGCAGCGCGTCGATGTAGGTCCCCTTGAGTTTGGAAAGCTGGCGATGCTCGAGCAAGATGCCGGGAAGCGGGTGCTGCTCGGCCAATTGTTCGAGCACGTCGGCGTCGGTGGAGCGGCCGGTTTTCGTCCGTTTGATGGGCTTGAGCCCGATCTTGTCGAAAAGGATGCCTTCCAGCTGGCGCGGCGAGCTGACGTTGAACGGCTCGCCCGCGATCTCGACCGCTCGCTTTTCGAGCCTCTCGATGTCGGCGTCGACCGTCTTGCGAAGCCGAGCGAGCTCGTCGAGATCGACGTACACTCCGATGCGCTCCATCTCGGCGAGCACCCGCGCGAGGGGCATCTCGATTGTTTCCATGACGTCGGAGAGCCCAAGGCGCTGGATCTGTGGCCGCAGGCGTTCGGCGAGACGCAGCACGACCTCGGCATTGCCACCGGCGTAGGCGGTCGCGAGCTCCACGTCGACTTCGTCGAACCCGAGCTGCGATCCGCGAATTTTCGACGTGACCTGATCGTAGGTCGAGAGATTGTCGTCGAGCTCGCGCTTGGCGAGCATGGGCATGTTGTGGGGTGCCTCGGGATCGAGCAGGTAGCTCGCGATCATCACGTCGAAGGTGGCGCCCGCGAGCTGCATTCCGTGGCGCCCGAGCACGACCTCGACGTATTTGAGATCGTGACCGACCTTTTTGACGCCGGGATCCGCGAGGAGAGGCGCCAGACCCTCTTTCACCTGCGCGAGCGTGAGCTGTTTGGGCGAGCCGATGTAGCGATGCGCGACTGGCACATAGCACCCCTCACCGATGTGCGTGGCGAGCGCGATCCCCACGAGCTCGGCGCGCATCGCTTCCGGCGAAGTCGTCTCGATCCCGACGGCCACGATGGGCGCTTCCCTCGCCCTGGCGACGAGGCTCGTGAGCACCTCGCTCGAGCCGATGGCCCGGCACTGCGCCGCCTCTTTCGACGGTGTCGGGCCCGGAACGGCTTCCATGGGGATACTGGCGATCATGCGGTTGAAACCGAGCTCGGTGTAAATCGCGCGTAGCCGCTCGAAATCGGCACCGCCGTATCGCAGATCGGCCAGGTTGAAAGTGATGGGCTCGTCATCGCGCAGGGTGACGAGCTTTTGCGAAAGGCGTGCCTGGTCTTCGTTTTCGACCAAGAGCTCGCGCAGTCGCTTCCTCTGAATCTCTTCGAGATGCTGGTAGACGCCGTCGACGGTCCCGAATTTCTGCAGCAGGTCGGCCGCCGTCTTCGGCCCCACCGACGGTACGCCGGGAATGTTGTCGGAGCTATCGCCGACCAGCGCGAGCAGGTCGCGCATCTTGGATGGCTGAACGCCGAACTTCTCTTCGACCTCGGTCGGACCGTAGGTCTTGTCGCGCATCGTGTCCCACATCGCCACGCGGTCCGACAAGAGCTGCATCAGATCTTTGTCGGCGCCGACGATGACGACGAAGAGACCAGCCTTGTCCGCGTGTCGCACGACGGTCGCGATGAGATCGTCGGCCTCGACACCATCGCGTTGGAAAATCGGGATGCGGTAGGCTTCGACGATCTCGCGCGAACGATCCATCTGGATCGTCAGGTCGGGCGGTCGTTCGGTGCGAGTCGCCTTGTAGCTCGCGTAGAGCTCGTGGCGAAATGTACGCTTTCGTGAATCCATGGCGACGGCCAGGTATGCGGGTTTGCGCTCGCCCACGAGCTTCTGGAGCATCGAAACGGTTCCATAAGTGGCGTGCGTCGGCTCTCCTTTGGTGTTCGAGAGCGGCGCGATCGCGTGGTAAGCGCGGAACACGTAGCTCGACAGATCCACGACGTAGAGCACGTCGGGCGAGGCCGGCGGAGGCAGCGCGGTTGCCATGGCCCGCCGGGTTTATCGGCCCAGCCGCTCCTCGTCAAAGGTCAGCCCCGTCGCCGAAACAACTTCGCAACGGAGCCCCTCGTTCGCGAGGGGTGCGGGACACGTTCGCACAACGAATTACAAGTCCGTGACAATTTGGCTAGGCGCCGATGATAGCTCGGGAATTCGTGCAAACCCCGCTCTGTGTTGTCTATTTCGCCGTTCTGTTGCTCCTCAGCTGCTACGGGCTCCACCGGTCGCATCTCGTCTACTTGTGCTTCAGGCACCGAAAGGCCCTCGAACGCAACAAGCGAACTGTGGCAGCTGCCGCCGGCGGCGATCTTCCGTTCGTCACGATCCAGCTGCCTCTCTTCAACGAGGCGACGGTGGCGGCACGGCTTCTCGAAACCGTTGCTCGCATGGACTACCCGCGCGACCGCTTCGAAGTGCAAGTGCTCGACGACTCCACCGACGAAACGCAAGGGCTCGTCCGTGCGCATGTCGAGCGCCTCTGCGAGCAGGGCGTGAACTTCGTCTACATGCACCGCACCCACCGCGTGGGATACAAGGCCGGCGCGCTCGAGGCGGGTCTGCGCTGCGCGCGCGGCGACCTCGTCGCCGTCTTCGACGCGGACTTCTTGCCGCAGCCCGGCTTCTTACGGGCGTGCGTACCTCATTTCCGCGATCCGCGCGTCGGCATGGTCCAGACGCGCTGGGGCCACATGAACCGCGATCATTCGCTCCTGACGCAGGTGCAGGCACTGATGCTCGACGGTCACCACATGGTCGAAAACCGCGCGCGTTTCGCCTCGGGCTGCCTCTTCAATTTTTCTGGAACCGGGGGGATGTGGCGGCGACAGGCGATCGAGACGGCCGGCGGATGGCAGCACGACACGCTGACCGAAGACCTGGACCTCTCCTATCGCGCGCAACTTGCCGGCTGGAAGTTCGTCTATCGCGAAGATGTCGTCTCCCCAGCCGAGCTGCCGGAGGACGTCTCGGCGTTCCGGGCTCAGCAGTTTCGCTGGGCGAAGGGGACCGTCCAAACGTCGCGCAAGCTGCTAGCGCGCGTGATGTCGGCTCCGGCGCTCAGCCTTCCGCAGCGCATCGAAGCGTTCTTCCATTTGACGCCGCACTTCGCCTATCCGCTCATGGTTCTCTTGTCGGTGCTGCTTCTGCCGGCGTTGATTCTCATGCCGGCGACCGACACCAAAACGATGCTGATCATCGACCTGCCCCTCTGCATCGGGACGACAGGTTCGCTCGGAGCGTTCTACAGTCTCGCCGAAGCGGCCCAAGGCCGCCGACGGGTGAGCGCCCTCAAGCTCTTGCCGGCGCTCATGGCGCTCGGGGCGGGACTCGCTCCCCACCTGACCCGCGCCGTGATGGAGGGGCTCGATACGATGGCGGGAGAATTCGTGCGCACGCCCAAGAAGGGAACCCTTGAAGGTCGTTATCGTACACGCGCTTCTCTGCCCACCGTGGAGATTGGACTGACTCTCCTGTCGGCGGTGAGCACGCTGGCGTCGATCGAGACGCACCACTGGTTCGCCACACCGTTCGCCATGCTCTTCACGTACGGGTACGGTTACGTGGCGCTGCTGGTCGCTTCCGAACAAGCGCTGCAGCGGCGCGAAGCCCGTGCCCTCGAGGCGGCTCCGGTGTCCGGTCCGGCCGGCCAGCTTTCTGGTCTGCCCGTTTCCAACGAAAGCGCATCCGAGGAGCTCGCAGCTTAGTCTCAGCCGATCACTATGGACTTCTCGGTGGTTAGGGCCGTACTATGGCCTTTAGACCGCCGAGGAATCCTGATGACAAAAGCCGACATCGTCCAAGTCGTCTACAGCCGACTTGGCGGATTTTCCAAGAAGGAGTCTGCCGACCTCGTCGATCTCGCCTTCGAGATGATGAAAGAGACACTGGGGCGGGGCGAGAAGATCAAGATCTCCGGTTTCGGCAACTTCGTTCTGCGGGACAAGCGGCAGCGACAGGGCCGCAATCCTCAGACGGGCGATCCCATCGTCATCACGCAGCGCCGGGTGCTCAACTTCAAAGCCAGTCAGATTTTGAAGCAAGCCCTGAACGCCAAGGAAGCACCCCCCCAGGCGACCGCCGTCGCCGCCGGCGCTGGCGGCAAGGAGTAGCCCGCGGCCATGCGCAGCCGCGAACGGGGCGGAGATTCATCAGGGGGCGGCCCGAACGCGAAGAACCAGAGGGGCGCCGGGGCATTCGGGGGCAGCCACGGAAATGGCGGGGACGGAGGCACGGTTCGTGCGCTTCCCACCAAACTTTATTTTCGCATCGGTGAAGTCGCGAACGCCGTAGGTGTCGAAACCCACGTTCTTCGCTACTGGGAGACGGAGTTTCGGTCGATCCGGCCCCAGAAATCATCGCGCGGTCAGCGCGTCTATTCCCGCCGCGACGTCGAGACGCTGATGCGCGTGAAAGAGCTCCTCTATGACCGCGGATTCACCATCGCCGGCGCCCGCAAGCAGCTGCGAGACGGAGGCATCGAGCCGCGCGAGCCTGCCGATCCGGCGCTGCGAGACGCCGCCCGCATGCGCACCGCCATGCTCGACATCCGCAAGGAGATCGTCGCGCTTCTCGAGACCTTGGACGGCTGAGAGCTTTTCGCTCGCTCGGTAGGCCTAGAACGGAATGTCGTCGCCTCCGCCGAAGTCGTCGGGCGGAACGTCGTCGACCGGACCCGAAGGCCCACCGCCGCTTGGAGGGGCGCTGCCGCGGCGGCCCCCACCACCCGAAGGTTCGCCCATTTCGGCGCTCGGGCCCCCCTTGCCTCGCCCGGCCAGAATGATGTTGTTGGCGTGGATTTCGGTCTTGTAGCGCTTGTTGCCGTCCTTGTCGTCGTAGCTCGAGGTGCGAAGCCCTCCTTCGACGAAGATCGTCGAACCTTTGGTGAGAAACTTCGCCAGCGCTTCGCCGCGCTTGCCCCAGAGGACGACGTTGTGCCAGTCCGTACGCTCTTGCCGCACCTTGTTGCGATCGAGATAGGACTCGGTCGTCGCCAACCGCATGTTGAGCACCGCCTGTCCGGACTGCGTGTAACGAAGTTCGGGGTCAGCGCCGAGATTTCCCAGCAGCATCACGCGATTCAAACCTTCGGCCATGGCGTGTTCAACCTCCAGTCTTTCGGGTAGAAGCGGGGGCCCGCGCTGTCAAGCGCCTCCGCACCGCGCGAACGCGTCGGGTCGGAAATTGTTTTTCCGTGTGAGGCGCCGCGAGGCTACTGGACGCGGCGACGCGGCGGGGGACGCCGAAGCTTCGGCGGAGCTCGGCGAGCTCATCGGGTGATAGGGGCCGGTATTCGCCGGGGCGCAGCCCTTCGCTCGTGATGCCGGCGAATGCCGTGCGCGCGAGGCGCATCACTCGAAATCCCGTCGTTTCGCCCATCTTGCGGATCTGCTGGTTTCGCCCCTCGAACAGAGTGACCTCGAGCCAGGTCTTGCCCTTTTCGCGCCGCAGCACCTGAACGTCCGCCGCATGCGTCTTTTCGCCGTCGATGACGATCCCTTGCTCCCAGCGGCTGCGGTCCGCCTCCTTCATTTCGCCGAGCACCTTCACCACGTAGGTTTTGGGAACGTCCCGGCGCGGATGAAGCAAGCCGTCGCAGAAGTCGCCGTCGTTGGTGAGTAACAGCACCCCGCTCGTGTGATAGTCGAGGCGGCCGACGGGAAACACTCGCTCCGGCATACTCCCCAGCAGATCGCGCACGGTTTTGCGCCCCTCCGGATCGCTCACGGTCGAGACGACTCCTCTCGGCTTGTGCAGCACCCAGTAGACGGGGGCTTCTGCCACGAGGCGGCGGCCATCCACCTCCACCCGGTCCACGCGGGGATCGGCTTTCGCTCCGAGGGTGTTCACGATCGCGCCGTTGACGCGCACGCGCCCCTTCAAGATGAGCTCTTCGGCAGCCCGGCGCGACGCGATGCCTGCGCGTGCCACGATTTTTTGAAGGCGTTCCTGCGACATGACCCGATTAACCTGCTTCATAGCGCCGAGCACTCGCGATCGCACGGACGGTTAAGTTAAAGTGCGATTCATGGAAGCGTCCCGCCAATGTCCCGAAGCCGAACTCCTGGCAGAAGTTCCCTTCTTCCAGCTCCTCGACGACGAGGAGCGCAATTTTCTGGCCGCCCAGCTCGACATCGTGCACTTCGGTGCCGGCGAGATCGTGTTCAACTACGGCGACCCCGGGGACTCGATGTACGTCATCCGCTCGGGCGAAGTCGAAGTATTCTTCAAAGACGACACCGGCGAGCGCATCGTGCTGGAGACCGCACGCGAAGGGGATTTTTTCGGGGAGCTCTCGTTGCTCGACAACGGCCCGCGCACCGCCTCGGTGCTGGTCAGACGCAAAGTCGAGGCGCTGCGTGTCGATCGCAACGATCTCGACCATTTGCTCCGGCTGCATCCCGAAGCAGCGCTCGACCTGCTCACGTCGATGGGCCGCCGGATGCGGGTCACGGCCGAGCTCCTCCGGCACACCGCTTCGCGCAACGTCAACCAAGAAGCCGAGGACAAGCGTACGTCGGTTCAGAAAGCAGCCGACTGGATCGCGGAATTCAGCGGCAGCATTGCGTTTCTCTTCATCCATCTGGTGCTCTTCGCGGCGTGGATCGCCATGAATGTGGGAAGCGGGATCCCCGGCATTGCCATGTTCGACCCATTCCCCTTCGGCCTTTTGACGATGGCGGTGTCTTTGGAGGCGATCATCTTGTCGGTTTTCGTTCTGCTCAGCCAAAATCGCCAAGTCGCGAAAGACCGTATCCGCAGTGACGTCGAATACGACGTCAACTTGAAGGCAGAGCTCGAAATTGCCCACCTGCACGAAAAAATGGATCGGCTGACGGCCGAGGTTCTCGCGCGTCTCGGAAGGATCGAGCACGCTGACCGGCCACCCGCTCCGCCGGCCGAGGCCAGGTCCACCGAACGGCCGTAGCGTCACTGCGTCAGATTCTCGCCGTCATTGAAGGTCGAGGGTCGATTACTTCTTTTTTCGCTTCGTCGCACCCGCTTCGGCGCCCCCGTCGGCACCGAGCTTGCTGAGATCGCCGGACGCCGGTGGAACGAGGCCGCCATCGCTCGGACTACTGGATTCGGCGGACTTGGCTCCCTGACTCGAGCCGCGGTCTTGCGCTTCGGCAGCGAGCCGAGCCAACTCGTCGTGGTCCCACCGGTCGACGTGACCGTCGAAGTCGAGGTCCACCCCTACGCGCTCGAGCTTGCCGGACGTGTAAAATTCCCAGCGATCCGGACGGCCGTCGTGATTCGTGTCGCGCTGGATTCGCGAAAGCAGCCCGCCGACGTAGTACTTCCAGACATCGGGCTGGCCGTTGAAGTCGGTGTCGAGCTCTTCTTTCGACATGCGGCCGGCGGCAAACTCGATCCAGGTATCGATGCGACCGTCGTAGTTGGTGTCGGCTTGTTCGCGAACGCTCTCGCCTTTTTCGTTGTACGTGCGAACGATGTCTTTGACCCCGTCGAGGTTGGTATCGATCTCACGACAGGCGATCACCTTGTGCATGCTCTCGCCGGTGCCCACCATCTGGTACACGCGTCGCACGTTGGGCTGCACCGCACCCGGGCCCGCCGTCTCGACCGACTCGCGATCGGCTCGGCCACGAAATTCGCAGCGCGACTGGTCGTCTACACCGCCATCGCCGGTGCGCTGCCTGGGATCGGCCGCGGCCTGATCGCTGGCCGGACGCGAGGAGCCGCCGCAAGCAAAACCGACGATCGCGCCCCCAGCGAACGCGACCGCTCCCAAACCCGACCAGAACGATCGAAAGGAAGGTGTTTCCGAACGCACGCCGCTCATTTCGTATCCTTCTTTCGTTTGGCTGCCGCTTTTTTCGACGCGCTCCCTTCGCCAGACGCTGCCGAAGCCGAAGCGCCGCTGCCCGCGTCCGCCTGGGCGGCGAAGCTAGCCGACGCAGCGCCAGCCTCGGCCGCGCTCGGGGCCGACGTGGCTGCCGCGAGAGCGATACCACCGTCCGCCGCCATCGAGCTCGCCAGGCCGGCGTCTGTCAATGCCAGCGCCGGCGTGCTGGTCGCGCAAATGTCGATCACGTTGTTCGGATCGGGCTTGCCGTCGCCGTTGTGATCGGACGCGATCACGGCGCATTCGATCTTGTCGGGATTCGCCCAGGTCCACCACTGGTCGACCTTCCCATCCCCGTCGGAGTCCCGCATTCGATGGTGGATCTTTCCGCCTTCGTAAAAGTCCCAGGTGTCAAGCTTGCCATCGAGGTTCGTTTCGCGGTCCTTGCGAGCGATGACGCCCCCTTTGTAGTAGGCGATCTCAT
This sequence comes from Polyangiaceae bacterium, assembly GCA_036395495.1. Lineage (GTDB taxonomy): Bacteria > Myxococcota_A > Polyangia > Polyangiales > Polyangiaceae > DASWDH01. The sequence continues at coordinate 2,809 of DASWDH010000132.1, read as the reverse complement.
CGATGCGACCATCGCGGTCGAAGTCGGATTCCTTGCGACGAATGTTGCCGCTCGAGTCGAAGTAGATGAACGAGTCAGGCTTGTCGTCGTGGTTCAAGTCGACCATCCGGCAAACCTCGCGGCCATCGGACATGACCCGAACGATGTCGGGTTTGTTGTCGCCGTTGGTGTCGAACTTCTGCGCGGAGCTCGAACCGACGTCGCAAGCTTCGTGTTCGAGCGCTAGCGGCAGCGTGTCGGAGGAGGGAACCTTCGCTTCGTCTTTGGATCCGCCGCAACCACCAGCAGCAAGAAGCACAAGCGTCGCGCTGACAAGGGCGGATCTCGATCGGGGGGGCTGGCTCATCGGTCCTTCGTTTGGTTCACGCGGGCGCGTACCACTCACCCGGGCTCCGTTTCGGCGCGCGAGTCTAGACCCACCGCGGTGCAGCGAGCAACCTCACCCGGGCCGATGGACCTTCTCGGGCGCGCACGTGCACGCCCGAGTCAGTTTCGTGACCCGACCTGCTCGGGCCTGCTCGTAAATACGATGTGGTTTCATGTAATTAACTTCACTAGCACAAGCCATCATTGACAACACAGGTACCGGCATCTAGGGTCACACCTGGTCAGACTGGCCGGACGATGATCCGGCCGACCGGCGCCGATGTCCAGGAAGAAGATTTCGACCACCATCTACATCACGCCGGAGCAAAACGATCGGCTCAAGCTCCTGCATGAGCGCACCAAAGTTCCTATCGCCGTCTACATCCGCGAAGGGATCGACATGGTCCTCAAGCACTACGAACACGTCCTGCCCGGGCAGATGTCGCTGGAGGCGGCCGGGCAGAAGAAATCGTAAGAATGCCCGATGGGCTCTTCAGAGAGCATTGACCCGAGCAGGATCCGGAATTTCTCCATCATCGCCCACATCGACCACGGCAAGTCGACGTTGGCCGATCGGATTTTGGAGAAAACCGGCGCTCTGACCGAGCGTGAAGCGCGCGCGCAGTTCCTCGACAAGATGGACATCGAGCGCGAGCGGGGCATCACGATCAAAGCCCAAGCGGTTCGCCTGCGCTACGAGGCGAAAGATGGCACCGCCTATCAGCTTCACCTCATCGATACGCCGGGACACGTCGATTTCTCCTACGAGGTGTCACGCAGCCTCGCAGCGTGTGAAGGGGCGGTGCTCGTGGTCGACGCGACCCAGGGCGTCGAGGCACAGACGCTCGCCAACGTGTACCTGGCACTCGAAGGCAATCTGGAAATCGTCCCGGTGCTCAACAAGATCGACTTGCCGTCGGCCGATCCCGATGGCACCCGCCAGCAGATCGAGGACTTGGTGGGGCTCGACTGTTCGGGCGCGATCGAAGCGAGCGCAAAAACCGGCGCCGGCATCGACGAAATTCTGGAAGCGATCGTGGCGCGCGTACCGGCGCCCAAGGGGGACCCCGGCGCACCCCTGCGAGCGCTCGTGTTCCATAGCTGGTACGACAGCTACCGCGGCGCAGTCGTGATGGTGCGGGTCGTGGACGGCAGGCTGAAAAAGGGCCAGAAGGTCCGCTTCTGGGCCACGAAGGCCGAGTACGAGATCACCGAGATGGGAATGTTCGCCCCGTTTTCCATCGTTCTCGATGAGCTCGGGCCCGGCGAGGTCGGCTTCCTCGCCGGCAGCATCAAGACCGTCACCGAAACGAAGATCGGCGATACGGTCACTTTAGCCGCCCGCCCCTGCGAGACGCCCCTGCCCGGCTTCAAGGATGTGAAGCCGATGGTCTTCGCGGGCGTCTTCCCCACCGACAGTGCGCAGTTCGAGGATCTTCGCGATGCGCTCGCCAAACTCCGACTGAACGATGCTGCATTCGTTTTCGAGCCGGATACTTCGGAGGCGCTCGGATTCGGCTTCCGATGCGGTTTCCTCGGGCTGTTGCACATGGAGATCATCCAGGAACGACTGGAGCGCGAGTACAATCTCGAACTCATCACCACGGCACCGAGCGTCGTTTACAAGGTCAACAAACTGGACGGCACGGTGATCGATATCGAGAACCCGGCCCGGCTACCGCCGCCGCATCTCATCGATCACATCGACGAACCCATTTTCAAGGTGACGATTCACGTTCCCGCGAACTACGTCGGCGCGGTGCTCGCCCTCTGCGAAGAGCGGCGCGGCGTACAGAAAGGGATCCAATATGCGTCCGCGGACCGCGTGATCATCACTTACGAGCTTCCTCTCGGCGAAGTGCTGTTCGACTTCCATGACCGGCTGAAAAGCGCCTCACGCGGGTACGCCTCGATGGATTACGAGTTCGTCGGCTACCGCACCGCCGATTTGGTCAAGTTGGACATGTTGGTGAACGGCGAGCCGCTCGATGCGCTTTCGCTCATCGTACACAAGGAGAAGGCTTACCAGAGAGGGCGCGATCTGGCGGCGAAGCTCAAGGAGATCGTGCCTCGTCAGCAATACGAGGTCGCCATTCAGGCATCGCTCGGCTCTCGTATCATCGCGCGCGAGACGGTGCGTGCCATGCGCAAAGACGTCACCGCGAAATGTTACGGCGGCGACATCAGCCGCAAGCGCAAGCTGCTCGAGAAGCAGAAAGAAGGCAAGAAGCGGATGAAGCAGGTCGGAAGCGTCGAGATCCCCCAGGAAGCCTTTCTCGCCATTCTCAAAATCGATTAGCATGACTGCCGCAGACTTCTCGCTACCAGATCGATCATCGGAGCGACTTCTGCGGCCACTCAAACTGACCGGACAGGCAGATTCTCGGTTCGGCGAAGCGTGGCTGGCCGGGCCTTGCGGCTGGTTTTTTTCGAATGCGAGATT
>DASWDH010000131.1:0-8290 GCA_036395495.1 Polyangiaceae bacterium | reverse complement strand
CGGAACCTCGCCAGCCGAGCGCGAAGATGCCGTAGATGATGCGCCGCACCTTTCCTGGAGCATAATCGCGGAGCGCGGCGAGATCGGGCAGTAGGCCGAGGTACCAGAACAACAGCGAGACGGTGAAATACGTGGACACCGCCGCGACGTCCCAGGGAAGTGCGCTGCGAAACTGCGGCCACACGTCCATCGTCGAAGGGTAGGGGGCGAGCCAATAGAAAAACCAAGGCCGCCCCAGGTGCATGATGGGATAGAAGCCCGCCTGAATGACGGCGAAGAGGGTCATCGCTTCGGCGAATCGATTGATGCTCGTCCGCCACGGTTGTTCGAGCAAAAGCAAGATCGCCGAGATGAACGTGCCCGCATGTCCGATGCCGATCCACCAGACGAAGTTGATGATTCCGAACGCCCAACCGACCGGTATGTTGTTGCCCCAGGCCCCGATGCCTTGGGCGAGCGTCACGAACGTTGCCGTCGCCCAAAGGCCGACGCCGAGCGCACAGAGCGAGAAAGCGGCCCACCAAGCCTTGGACCGGGGCCGAAGGACCGCGGAGAAGAGCTGTTCGGTCAGGGCAGCGTCGCTCGGCGAACCCACGAGCACCGAGGCGTCGCTCATCCGCCGATCTCCGGGTTGGGGTTGCGGATACGGGCGAGGTAGCGCGTCCGCGGCTCGGTTCCGAGCTCGTGAAGGACCGAGAACGCGCGCCGCTCGTTGCGCCACTGCACCATCTTGCTTTGGGCGTGGGCGAGCGAATCGAACTGAATGGCCTGGGTGGGGCACGCCTGTTGGCAGGCCGTCACCACTTCGCCCGGCTTGATCACGCGACGTTCGTTTCTCGACGTGATCTCCGCGGCGCGGATCCGCTGCACGCAATACGTGCATTTCTCCATCACGCCGCGCTCGCGAGCGGTGACGTTGGGATTGCGTTGAAGCTTTACGAGCCCCTGGTTGGCCGGCTGCCGGTCCACCCAGTCGAACCAGTTGAAGCGGCGCACTTTGTAGGGGCAGTTGTTCGAGCAGAAGCGCGTGCCGACGCAGCGGTTGTAAACCATTTCGTTCAGGCCATCGGGGCTATGGACCGTGGCATTGACGGGGCACACGTACTCGCAGGGCGCCTTTTCGCAGTGTTGGCAAAGCATCGGTTCGTGCAGAACTTCCGGTTCGTCGGGAGTGCCGGCGTAATACGTATCGATGCGGAGCCAGTGCATCTCGCGCTTGTTGAGAACGCTCTCCTTGCCGACCACGAAGATATTGTTTTCCGATTGGCAGCCGAGCATGCAGGCGCCGCAACCGGTGCAGATCGAGGTATCGATGGTCATCGCCCACTGCTGGCCGTCGTTGCGGTTCGGAGCGAAAAACGAAGCCAGCGGGCCGCGCCCGCCGGCGGCAAAGTCGGGATCGGCTCGCCACTCGGCGAGCGTCGCCGAAAGAGCGATGGGGCGTCCCTCCGTCGAGAAGTGGACCTGGGTCAGCGCAAGGGGGTGCTTCAGCCCTGCCACCTTGCGCACGCCAATGTCTCTGGCGAACGACGTCCCATCGAGCGTACGGAGCGGATAGACGTTCACGCCGATGCCGCGCGCCAGCTCTTCCGACCCGTCTCGGCCGTAACCTAGATGGACCGACAGAGCATCGTCGGCATGTCCGGGGACGACGAGCACCGGCATGCGAAGAACGCGATCCGCGCGGCGGATCTCGACGATGTCTTCGTTTTCGACCGCCAGCTTCGCGGCGGTCGCCGGGCTCAACTGGGCGGCGTTGTCCCAGGTGAGCTTCGTCATCGGCCTCGGGAACTCCTGAAGCCAGGCGTTATTGGCAAACCGGCCGTCGTAAACGCCGGGATCCAAGAAGAAGGCGAGCTCGAGGCCCGAGGTGCGCTCGAACGTCATGCGCCGGAGGCGGCCAAGGGAGCCCACCAGCTCCGATAAATCGAGCCTGGTGGGGACCGGAGGCGAGGCGGTGCCCGCGACCACGCCCCGTCGCAACGTCTCTTCCCAGAACGAGCGAAAATCGCCGAGGTGACTTTGCTGCCAATAGGCTCGGAGCAGCGTGTGCGCGTCAGGCGCGCGCTCGGCCGCGAGAAGGGCGAGAACCTCGGTGCCGCTATGTCCGCCGAAGAGCGGCTCGATGAGGGGCTGGACCAGCGAGACAGTACCGTCGTAGGCACGCGCGTCGCCCCACGACTCCAGGTAGTGCACCGCCGGAATGAACCAGGCACATTGGCGCGCCGTTTCGTTTTCGTGAAGCCCGAGATAGTAGACGTCTTTCACGAGCGCGACGCGCCGTGGGAAGTCGAGGTCGGAAGGCGCGGTGTAGGCCGGATTACCTCCGAGAATGACCAACGTGTCGACGGCATGGCGCGCCATATCGGACACCAGATCGGCGAGTGACTGCTGTGCGATGTTCTCGTGATCGAGTGTCGGTGCGATTGCGAAAAACGGCCCGTGATCCGCCAACAGCGTGTTGACCCAATAGCCGAGCGCATGGACCTCGGGTGCTTCGTCCTCTCCCACGATCACCACCGAAGCCTCTGGCCGGCGAGCGAGGTCGCGCGCGATCGCTTCGATCAAAGGTGCATCGCGCTGGGCCGCGAACGGCGCGAGGGCCTCGGCCAGCGGAGCGGGAGTGCGCCCCCTCCGCAGCACGGCAAGGTGAGCGGCGACTGCGCCGAGCACGGCGGCTATTTCGCCGGGTTTGCGGCGGAGGCGGTGGTCGGCGATCGATCCCGTTGGGCTCATCATCGACTCGACGACGTAGAGGCGATTCATCGCCTGGGACGGTTGACTCGTGCGCCGCCGCTCGGCGAACTGCCTCGCGTAACGAAGCTGAAAAGGCATGGCACCTAGAAAATCGGCGCCAATCGAGAGAATCACATCGGCTCGCGTGAAGTCGTATTGGGGCTGAATGCGAGTACCGAAGGCGAGACGACCTCCCTCGGCAGGGTGTCCCGTGCGAGCCGGCGCGTAGAACGTGATCTTCGCTTCGGGATGGCGGGTCTGGATCCGCCGCAGCAGATCCAAAGCCAACGGCGAACCTGTCGGCTCGAGCAAGATCCGAAGCTTGCTTCCGCGATCTTCGCGCTTGGCCCCGAGCCTCTTCGCGATGGCATCGTAGCTCGCCGGAGTGCTGCGATAGCGCGAGGCACGCGCCCGATGTGGATCGTAGAGCCCCAGCACCGATGCCTGCTCGTAAGCACCCGCTGCTCCCAGACTGGCCGGGTGATCCGGATTGCCTTCGATCTTGGTCGGGCGTCCGTCGTTGCTGCGCACCAAGAGCCCCGTCGCGAACCCGTCGACCTCCATGCTGGTTGCGTATTCGCGCGCGATTCCCGGCGTCATCTCCTTGGGCGGAACCGTGTAAGGAAGTATCTTTTCCGTTCGCGTGGGTGCGCATCCGGCAACGCCGGCGAGCCCGAGGCTTGCCCCGAGTAACTTCAGGAGCTCTCGACGGTGCACGCCGCTCTCGTCGGGAGCACCGATCCATTGCGCGAGGGTCTGCCAATAGGCATGCGTAGCTTGGCCGCCGACGTCGCCGCCGGCATCTTCGGCGACGTTGTCGTCACCCTTGGGCGTGTGCACGGACGTCATCGCGCTATCGGTGGCACGTCGTGCAGTGCGTGAGCCTCTGAACGCCGAGCTCGCGCGCGAGCCTCATCGAGCTTTCCTCGCGGTCGGCTTTCCAGCTCGCGTTGGCGACCTGCTGGATCGGTTGGAGGCGCGTTTCCGGCGCGCGATGACAATCGAGACACCAATCCATCGTGAGCGACGCGACTTGATAGACGCGCGGCATCTGATCGACTCGTCCGTGACAGCTCACGCAACCCACGCCGTGATTCACGTGAACGGAGTGGTCGAAATAAACGAAGTCGGGGAGATCATGTACCCGGTTCCAGGGAATGGGCATCCGCGAGAAATAGCTGCGCCTCACTGGTTCGAGCAACGGGCTCTGGTTCCAGATTTGATTGTGGCAACCCATGCACAAATCTGTGGAGGGGATGCCGGCGTTCGCGGCTCGGTCGACGGTGTTGTGGCAATAGCGACAGTCGATCCCGTCGTCTTGGGTGTGATGACGATGATCGAACACCACCGGCTGATCGATGGGTTCGAATTCTTTTCTGCGCCATGGCGTGCGCACGAAAACGATGACCGCCGCCACACTGCCCGCCGCGCCGAGCACCACGAGCGCGAGCGCCGCGCGGATGGCCGCGTTACTCCAGGGGGGAAAAATATCCGCCATGCGCTCGGATCAACGATCCTTCGGCGCTCGAGCCTTCGGTCTCATCGATTGGCCAGCGTGCGCGCAGCATGTCGGCCGGCCAAGCGGACGGGCGATCGGGGGCCGAAAGGCCGATTCGCGTTGCGGTGATCACCGAGGCCGATTGCGAACACCCGCGCGGTGAATCTCCGACATGGCGCGTGGTTTGCTTCGATCGCTTGCATGCACGCCGCAAGATTCGCAGTCGCTGGGGGGCTCGTGCTCGCAGGGCTCACGATCGTTGCCGGTGCTTCGGCGCAGGTCATCGATCCCGCGTGCGATGTTAACTCCGACGGAGTCGTCGACGGGTACAACGCCAATACGTATCCGGGCGAGACGAGGCAGTACCATCGGATGTTGACGTTCTTTGCGTTCGCACTCGACAGCTCGCCAATGCATGCGCCTCTGGCGTACACACCGCAGCGGTTGAACACGAGCGTGGGCGTGAAATACGTTCCACAGCTCAGCTGCCTCGAGCGCACGGTGTTCGACGGCACGAAGACCGAGCGCACCAACAAAACGCCGGTCATGCCGGAACTTCACGTCGGCTACGGTCTACCGCTCGGTTTCTACGTGGGCGCAACCGGAGTGCCCCCCGTGAAGCTGTTCGGCGTGCAGACGCTCGTGCTCGGCGCAGAGGCGGGGTACGGGCGGCGTTTGGGCTCCAATGTCGAGGTCGGCGGCCGTACCCACGTTACCCACGCACGGGTCACCGGCGATCTCGTTGGACCGATGTCGGGTCTCGAGCAAGACGCCGTCGAGGATTCCTACCGGGCCAGCATCTTCGGAATCGAGGGCTCCGTCGGATACGGCTTCGACATCGACACCGTGCGGCTCGTCCCCTATGCCGGCGCCGGTTTCACCGGCATTCTGGCGTACATGTTGATCGGCGAAGACAAATACGAGGTCGACGAGTCGGGGGGCTATTACGGTGCGAATTTCGAGGCGGGCGCCCACGCCCGGGTGGACCGATGGGACATGGCGGCGGAGGTCTTCATGGCACCCAACATGAGGGATCGATCCGCTCGGTTTTTCGCCTCGCCGCGCCTGCGCATCGGCTACGAGTTCGGCCCCTAGCATTATTGCCGCAGTCTTGGCATCGGCTGGATGTTTATCGCCTCCGGCTCCGCGTCCAGTCCTCGAGCTGGAGATCCTCGAATCGTGCGAAGTCCTTCGTATTGGTCGTCACGAGGACGAGTGCATTGACGCTGGCGACTGCGGCGATCTGGCCATCGACATAGGGCATCGGAGATCCCAATTTCTCGAGGCGCGCTCGCTCCCGCCCATGCCACCCCGCAGCTGCATGGTCGTAGGAAAGGACGGGGAACGTCGGCTGGACGACATCACGCAGAAACGTCTCGAGTTCATTCCGGCGCTTTCCCGGTGGGAGTCGCTGGCTACCGTAGACGAGCTCATGCCACACAGGAGCGGCAATGGCACACCGCGCTCCGTATTGCGCGAGCCTTCGGACGACCACTTCGCTCGGAACCGGGGCGATGACCCACGATAGCGTCCCTGTATCCAAGAGGTAGCGCAGCGTCACAAATCGATCTTTCGGCCGGGGCTTCGATCGCGCAGCCGCTCGAAATATTTCGGTTCGAGACCGTTTCGTCCAGCTGGAAACTGGCGGCGGAACGTTGCGTAAGCTTGACTGAAGCTCCGTCGCTTTTCGGTCAACCGTTCGTACTCGTCGAGCCCGACGAGTACCGCAACGGGACGACCGCGCCGCGTCAGCTCGACGTTTGTGCCGGTCTGCGCCTCGTCGACCAGACTGGGCAGATTTTTCCTGGCGTCGGCGATGGAATATCGTTTGGCCATGTCACGATAATGTACATCTCGACGTACATCTGGTCAAACCCGCGCGCAAAGAGCTACTTCCACTTGATCGAGCAGCCGATGCACGGATTTTGGTTGGCGTTCGGCTGCTCGCCCGCGATGAGCGCGTCGACAGCTTCGCGTAGCTCGCGGCGTTTGACCTTGGTGGGGTCCATCGGCGAATCGTCGAGGCGGCCATGATAGGCGAGCTTGCGCTCGCGATCGAAAACGTAGAGATCGGGCGTGCAGACGGCGCCGAAGGCACGCGCGACCGATTGCGATTCGTCATAGAGATACGGAAACCCGTAGCCGCGATCGCGAGCGCGTTTCTTCATGTTCTCGAAACTGTCGTCCGGATAGGTGTCGGCGTCGTTGGCCGAGATGGCAACGAAGCGGAAACCCTTGTCGCGGTAGTCCTTGTCGAGATCGATCAGGCGCCCTTCCACGGCTTTCGCGTAGGGGCAGTGGTTGCAATAGAAAAACACGCCGAGGAGTGTCGCGGTCTCGAAGTCGTCGCGGGCGACGACGCCCCCTTGGGCGGAGGGCAGGCGGAAATCAGGGCAGGGGAGACCGAGCTCGACGTCTTTGCTTTCGACGGCCATGAAGTCCTTTTAAGGACTCGTAGGCGCTTCGACAACCTGGATCGTGACGCCGTCCATCGATTCCGGCAGGAGGCCTTCGGGACGCGGCACGCCCGGTCGCACGCTGACCTTGACGACGAAGCCGATGCCATCTTCGCGGGTGGCGCCGATGCCGGCGAACCACGGCTCCTTGCCGAACTTGGCGAGCAGGTTGTTCTTGACCTGCCGCGCAATCGAGAGGCTGCTCATGCAACCGAGTCTACTTCACGACCGAAGGAACGTCCTGCTCGACCTGCTCGGCCGAACCCGGAAAGACTTTGCCGTAGAGATGGGTGTGCTCGGTGAGAATCCAGTAATCGGCTTTCTGTCCGGGCTCCGCCGCCGGCGTTTTGGCCAGCTCGAAAAATCCGATATTGCCCGATCCGGCTTCGTACTCGATGCGCACGACCTCGGTGCGCCCCTCCGGCGGCTTGGCGGCATATTCGCTCACCCGCAGGTGTTCGATCTTCTGCAGCCAGTTGCCGGAGGTCTCGTCGGCCTTGTCCTTGTCACCGGGATCGGCCCAGAATTTCTTGCCTTCTTGGCCTCCGCGCACGAGCTTGCGGGTCTTGCCGGCGGCAATGATTTTAGCCGAGGTGAGCTCGATGTCCTTGAAGTCGTGCTGCTCGCGCTCCATGAGACGAGTCGCGTCGCCGGACTCGAGATCCCGCAGCACGTCCGCCTTCAAGACATAAGCTTCATTGCTCGCCGGATCGATGACGTAGGAGTCGGTTCCCCCCGGCGCCGTGGCACCGATGACGAGCTTTCGTTCCTTGCCGCCGACGTTCACAGTGATGATCGATTCGCGCTTTTCGAATCCGAACTCCGCGTCGCGCGATGCCGATATCTTGCCCATCGCGCGAACGGCCTTGAGCGGGGCCAGCGATTCGGCGAGCTTCTTGGCCTGGGTCACCGACGCGAACACGATGGTCGTCTTGGGAGCGGTGTTCAGGTCACCGGAAGGACCCTGCAGATTGGGCCGCTCGGCCGTTCCCAAAAACCAGCGTTCGCCTTTCTTTTCCTGCTGGGCCTCGAGCGCAATCTTCTTGCCGGGACCCTCGTAGGTAATGCGTTGAACGTCGGCGGGGCGCCCGGTCCACACGGTGACGTTCGTTTCCTGAGCGGAGAGCGGCGTCTTCTCTCTGCTCCATGCTATCGAAGCGACGAAGCCGCCCACGACGAGCAGCGCCGTGTGCAAAAGGACAGGACGAAGCGGGCTCACCGGTCAGGCTCCTTTCTGCTCGGGCGTGGCGGCCCGCGCGGGTGTGGGGGGCGTGGCCGCTGGCCGGCCTCGGGTGCGAGCTCGACGGCTGTAGAGCAGCCCGGCTGCCAAGACTATCGACGGCGCGCCGAAGATCATCCCATAGAAAAGGGCGAGATCCTTTTGCTTGGTGTGCTCGATCTTGACGTCCTCGGTCGTGGCGATCGCGCCGCTGAAGCTTTCCTCGCCGCCCAGCCAGCGGATAGCATCGATGAAAAGAACGACGTTCGCTTCGTTGGCGAAAACGGCGTCGCTGACCGCGTCGGCGTCAGCGAGAGCGAAGATGCGCGTTTCCGGCACGGTCTTGGCGTCGGCACCGTGAGGAGTCACCTTGTTGACGGC